>DASRZD010000475.1:0-20735 GCA_035686805.1 Armatimonadota bacterium | reverse complement strand
GCCAGCCCCGACTGCGACAGCACTTGCGTGATCGCAGACGTGAGCATCGTCTTACCGTGGTCAACGTGTCCGATCGTTCCCACGTTTACATGCGGCTTCGTCCTCTCAAACCGCTGCTTTCCCATCGTTTATGCCTCCTTATGAGCGCTTGTAATGGCCGAGGTAGATAACCTCGCAATGATAACAGAATGCCCGCAGGATTACCAGATTCATCCCGACGGATCGGGACATCGAGCGCCGTCCGAATCACGGCCCTGCGTCTTACCGTACTGCAAACTGGCGCCCCAAGACCCGATTCACAAGCTCTTCGGCCAGCGAATCCGGCACTCTCTCATAGCGCGCCGGCTCCATCGTATATACAGCCCTTCCCTGGGTCTCCGACCTCAAACTGGTCGCATACCCAAACATTTCCGCCAAAGGCACATTGGCCTTGATAACCTGTGTTCCGCCAGGGCCGGGCTCCATCCCCAGGATATGCCCGCGACGTGAATTCAGATCGCCCACGACCTCGCCCAAGAAGCTCTCGGGCGTCACGACCTCGACGGCCATGATCGGCTCCATCAGGACAGTGCCCGCTTTCTGCATTGCATTCTTCACGGCCATAGAGCCTGCGATCTTGAATGCCATCTCGGACGAATCAACCTCATGATAAGAGCCGTTAACCAGGGTGACCCTCACGTCAACTACCGGATATCCGGCGAGTACGCCCGAATCCATCGCCTCCCGGATGCCTCCCCGAATCGGCGCAATAAACTCCTTCGGGATCGAGCCGCCGACCGTCTTGTCAACGAACTCAAATCCCTTGCCCGATTCGAGAGGTTCGACTTCGACGATGCAGTGGCCGTACTGGCCTCGACCGCCGGTCTGGCGGACATATCGCCCTTCGCCCTTTGCATGGGTCGTGATAGCTTCCTTGTAGGCAACCTGAGGCCTGCCATGGTTCGCCTCGACGCTGAATTCCCGAAACAGACGGTCCATGATGATCTCGAGATGGAGCTCGCCCATGCCCGAAATGATCGTCTGGCCGGTCTCCTCATCCGTCCGCATCTTGAATGTGGGGTCTTCGGAGGCCAGCTTCGCGAGCGCGACGGCCATCTTATCCTGATCTGCCTTTGTCTTGGGCTCGATTGCTACGGAGATAACGGGTTCGGGGAATTGGATCGCTTCGAGGACGATTGGCTTGTTCACATCGCAGAGGGTGTCGCCGGTAGTGGTTTCCTGCAAGCCGACGATGGCAAGGATGTCGCCCGCGTGAATGTCGGTCACTTCCTCACGGCGGTTTGCGTGCATTCGAAGGATGCGGCCGATCCTCTCCTTCGCGCCCTTGGTAGCGTTGTGGACGGCCGATCCCCGCTTCACGTGCCCAGAGTACGCCCGAACATACGTAAGTTTTCCTACATACGGGTCGGTCACGATTTTGAAAGCAAGGGCTGAAAAAGGTTCACTGTCGGAGGGGTCTCGGGTCTCAGCATCACCGGTTCGGGGATTGACTCCTGCCACTGCGTCTACATCGCAAGGTGATGGAAGGTAATCCACTACTGCGTCCATAAGCTGCTGGACGCCTTTATTCTTAAACGCCGCTCCGCACAAGACGGGGACCAGCTGGCCGGAGACTGTGCCTTTTCGTATTGCAGCCATGATCTCCTCGGATGTTACCTTCTCGCCCTCAAGGTATTTCTCCATCATCTGCTCGTCAACATCCGA
Source organism: Armatimonadota bacterium (assembly GCA_035686805.1). Classification (GTDB taxonomy): domain Bacteria; phylum Armatimonadota; class UBA5829; order DTJY01; family DTJY01; genus DASRZD01. The sequence goes on along the minus strand of DASRZD010000475.1, from coordinate 19,031 downwards.
GAGGGCTTCGAGCATCGTCTCTCGGTATTCGAGGGCTAGGTTCAGCATGTCGGCGGGAACATCCGTGATTTCTGTCTTGGTGCCGAGTTCGTCGGATTCCAGAATGGCATTCATGTGGACGAGGTCAATCACGCCCAGAAATGTGTTTTCACTGCCGATGGGAAGTTGGATTGGGACTGCGTTCGCCCCCAGGCGCTCTCTTATTCGCTCGACGACATGGTAGAAATCCGCGCCGAGTCGGTCCATCTTATTGATAAAGGCAATTCGGGGGACCCGGTACTTGTTCGCCTGCCGCCAGACTGTCTCCGACTGAGGCTGCACTCCGCCGACTGCGCAGAATATCGCTATTACGCCGTCGAGGACGCGGAGGGACCGCTCGACTTCGACGGTGAAATCAACGTGGCCGGGGGTGTCTATGATGTTGATGATGTAATCGTTCCACAAACAGGTGGTGGCGGCGGAAGTAATCGTGATGCCGCGCTCCTGCTCCTGCTCCATCCAGTCCATAGTTGCAGCGCCGTCGTGAACCTCGCCCATCCTGTGTATCTTCCCTGAATAGAAGAGGATGCGCTCGGTCGTAGTCGTCTTACCTGCGTCAATGTGCGCCGCAATCCCTATATTCCTTGTTTTCTCTAGTCCATAATCGGTCACAAATACACCCCGAGATGAGTACTCGGCCCCGCCTAAAGCGGGCCGGCGGTCCTCACCCCGTTACTACCACCGGTAATGAGCAAACGCCTTGTTCGCCTCGGCCATTCTATATGCGTCTTCTCGCTTCTTAACGGAAGCCCCGGCTCCCGATGCGGCATCCATAAGCTCTGCCGCCAGCTTTTCGACCATCGTCTTTCCGGGTCGCTTGCGGGCGAAAGTCACTATCCAGCGAATCGCCAATGCCAGCCGCCGGGTTGACCTGACTTCGATAGGCACCTGGTAGGTCGCACCGCCGACACGCCTGGGTCTAACTTCGACCGCCGGCATTACGTTGTCAATGGCCCTCTCGAACACCTCAACGCCGGGTTTACCGGTCTTCTCTTCTATCTGCTGGAGCGCCTGGTAGAAGATCTTCTCGCCAACGCTCTTCTTTCCCCGCGTAAACAGCCGGTTGACGAATCTCGCCACGAGCTGGCTGTTGTACACCGGATCCGGCAGAGTCTCTCGCTTGCGAGGTGGTCCTTTTCTTGGCATGTCTTACTCCTCCGAATTACTTCGGCTTCTTGGCTCCGTATTTTGAGCGGCTGGATTTTCTATCCTTAGGCCCAGCCGAGTCGAGGGTTCCTCTCACGATGTGATAGCGCACCCCCGGCAGGTCTTTCACCCTGCCGCCTCGAACAAGCACTACCGAGTGCTCCTGCAAATTGTGTCCGATTCCCGGGATGTACGCAGTCACTTCCATTCCGTTCGTCAGCCTGACTCTGGCGATCTTGCGAAGCGCCGAGTTCGGCTTCTTCGGCGACCTGGTCTGCACGACGAGGCAGACGCCTCGCTTCTGAGGCGTGCCCTTTAACGCGGGAGCCTTCGGCTTCTTTGTTACCTTCTGCCGCCCTTTGCGAACCAGTTGACTGATTGTCGGCATAGCGTACCTTCCTTTTCTGAATTACCAGACAAACAAAAAACCCTTCGGGCACACACTCGAAGGGCAATGAGACACACCTGTTGCATGCGTTCTATCGTTTAAACTGTATCAGGAGGTGTTCTTCCTCTCATTGCCCCCCTTATGTATGTTATGCGGCGTCTAATTCCACATGAGCGGATCCGTCCATGCTTGAGATACCGCAGAATATCCACCGAACCTACATAGTATACTCGACACCTTTAGCATTTGTCAACAGGTTCGCACGTGTTCTTTTCATGATTTTTTAGTCACAAAGCGATCAAACAGCTAAGGAGTAATCCTTAATGCGTAACCCGGACCGCTGTTTACGAATTACTCCTTACGCATTATGGTCCTAGATGTCACTTTCGGAGCCGCCGTCGGCGGCGACCTCTGATTTGTACTGTGCGCTGGCTTCCGGCTCGGACTCCTCCTCATCGAGGTTGGGGACGGCCAGGAGCTGGCCGGCCTCGTAAGCCTCGCGAGTGGATATCTGCGCCCTGGGTATGATTTTGCCCTCGGGGGCTTCGACTTCCACCGCCCGATAGACAGGCAGTCCGGTTCCTGCCGGAATCAACCGTCCGATGATCACGTTCTCCTTAAGGCCGACCAGATTGTCACGCTTGCCCTTCACTGCGGCATCGGTCAGCACCCTGGTTGTCTTCTGGAACGACGCGGCCGACAAGAAGCTGTCGGTTGCAAGCGATGCTTCCGTAATCCCAAGAAGCACCCAGTCTGCAGTTGCCTCGGTTCCAGGGGGATCCATTTCCCGCACCCTGGTATTCTCTTCCTCGAACGCGAACTTATCCACGATCTGGCCGGGGAGGAACTTCGCATCGCCCGCGTGCCGAATCTTACGGCGCTTTAGCATCTGGCGGATGATAACCTCGATGTGCTTGTCATTGATCGAGACACCCTGCGCCCGGTAAACGCTCTGAATCTCGCGAGTCAGGTAGTCCACGACTCCGCGCACGCCTCGAAGATCGAGCACCTTGTGAGGATCGAGCGGGCCTTCAGTCAGGCGGTCGCCGGCTTCCAACTCGCTTCCCACGTTGACTTCCAGGTTCCCCCGGTAAGGCACGAGGTAGGTCTTCCGCAGGGTGACGTCCTTGACTTCCATGTCCTTCAGTTTCCTCAGGACCTTATCGGTGACATCAGTTCCGGCTGCGAACGCCACTTCGCCATCCGCATTGAGGATATTGTCCGCAAGCGCTTCGCCGGAGATCTCGGCGGTCTCGCTGATGTCGTGCTTGGAGTGGATAACCACCCTCTTCAGACCCTTGGTCTCGATATCCACGACTTCGCCAGCCACCTCAGTGATGATCGCCTGTCCCTTGGGCTTACGGGCCTCGAACAACTCGACGACCCTCAGCAGGCCGCGGACCTGGTCCTCAAGTACCTTCAGGACCGCCTGGACTGCGCGAACTCTCTCGCGCTCCATGCCTTCGACGTCTTCTTCCAGGGAGATCAGTCCACGGCGAATATCATCATGAAGCTCTCGCAGGGATTCCTGCTTCTTCTTCTTGACTTCGGCAACTCCGGTCAGGTACTTGCCCGCGATGCCGCCGGTATGGAAGGTTTTCATTGTGATCTGAGTTCCCGGCTCGCCGATTGACTGAGCGGCAATGATGCCGACCGCAGTACCGGTTTCACACAGCTTACCGCTTGACATGTCGCGTCCATAGCAGCTTGCGCAGATCCCCTGTCTCGACTCGCAGAATAGAGGCGAGCGGATTCCGACTCGCTTGATGCCCAGCTCTTCGATCTGCTTGGCCATACGGTCGGAGATCTCTTCGCCGGCCTCGACGAGGATCTCGCCGGTATTCGGATCGGCGATTGCTTCGAGAGCAGAGCGACCCTTGATCCTCTCGCCTACGGTTTCGACTATGTCACCTTCCTCGACGATCTGGGCGACGTAGATACCCTGGGTCGTGCCGCAGTCGTCATCTCTAATGATGACGTCCTGCGCCACATCAACCAGCCGCCGAGTAAGATACCCGGCGTCCGCGGTTCGAAGCGCGGTATCCGCCAGACCCTTGCGAGCGCCGTGTGTGGAGATGAAGTATTCCAGGACCGACAGCCCCTCGTGGAAGTTCGACTTTATGGGCAGGTCTTCGATGAGGTTGCTGAATGGGTCGGACATCAATCCACGCATGCCGGAGAGCTGGGTGATCTGCTTCAGGCTGCCTCTAGCGCCCGAATCCGTGATCATAAAGATTGGGTTGAAGTTATCAATGTTTTCCAGAATGGCCTCGGCAACATCCTCAGCGGCCTTGGTCCAAAGCTCGAGTACCTTCTGCTTTCGCTCACCCTGGGTGATGAGACCTCTGCGATACTGCTGATTGGTCTTATCAACCGCCTCTTCGGTTTGGGCAATGATCTCCTCGCGCTTGGCGGGGATGTCCATATCGGTCATCGAGATCGTGATTCCCGCCTGGGTCGCGTACTTGAAGCCCATGGTCTTCAACTCATCCAGCAACTGGATGGTTCGCTCCGATCCATGAAGCCGATGGCACTCGGTGACGATGTCGGAGAGTACCTTCTTGTTCATGACCTTGTCAACCGGCCGCATTTCCTCAGGCAGCACCTGGCTGACAATCAGCCGACCCACAGTCAGCTCCCTGATCTCGCTCTCGCCATCCGCCTTCCTGATTCGAACTTTGATCGGGTGGTGGAGATCCACCTTGCCCAACTCATACGCCAGAATGGCTTCGTCCTCACTGCTGAATATCTCCGGGAAGACATCCCCTTCCCTCTTCTTGCTGGCATAATACAGGCCGAGGACGATGTCCTGAATCGGCGCTGCGATTGGATGTCCATCTGCCGGCGAGAACAGATTATGGGTTGCCAGCATGAGGATCCTGGCTTCAGCCTGAGCAGACGACGACAGAGGCACGTGAACGGCCATCTGGTCGCCATCGAAGTCGGCGTTGAACGCGTGGCAGACCAGCGGATGAATCTGGATTGCCTTGCCGTCAACCAAGATCGGCTCGAACGCCTGGATACCCAGTCTGTGGAGAGTCGGCGCTCGGTTCAGCATGACCGGATGCTCGCTGATGACCTCTTCGAGGGCATCCCAAACCTCGGGCTTCATGCGGTCAATCATCCTCTTCGCCGTCTTGATGTTCGAGGTATAGTTCTTCTCCACCAGCGCCTTCATAACGAACGGCTTGAACAGCTCCAGGGCCATTTCCTTCGGAAGCCCGCACTGATGGAGCTTCAGGTTCGGGCCGACGACGATGACCGATCGGCCGGAGTAGTCCACTCTCTTGCCGAGCAGATTCTTCCGGAACCGGCCTTCCTTGCCTTTCAGCATGTCGGAGAGCGACTTCAGCGGTCGGTTGTTCGATCCGACGACCGGTCGAGTCCGCCGTCCGTTATCAATCAGCGCGTCCACTGCTTCCTGCAGCAGGCGCTTCTCATGGTTGATGATGGACTCCGGCGCACGAATGTCAATAATCTTTTTGAGACGGTTATTCCTGTTAATGATGCGCCGATACAGGTCATTCAGGTCTGACGTTGCAAAGCGACCGCCGTCAAGCTGAACCATGGGCCGAAGCTCGGGAGAGATCACCGGGACGGCTTCGAAAATCATCCAATCCGGACGGCTCTTCGAGTTTATGAACGCCTCGACGACCTCCAGCCTTTTGATCGCGCGAGCACGCTTCGGGCCCTGGGTGTTGCTAATTTCCTGCCGCAGCTCCCTTGCCAGGCGCTCGACATCAATTTCCCCGAGAAGCTCTTTGATCGCCGCCGCGCCGAGACCTGCCGTAACCACGCCGGTCATATCCCTGCCCAGCCGCTCGCCCAGAATATCCATCAGGCGCTCGACCGCCCGATACTGGTCCTCGGTAATGAGCTGCTTCTTCTCCGCAGTCTCGATGAGTTTCAGGGCCTGAGTGATCTCCTCGGTCCTGTCAGCGGCATCGCGCTCTTCCACCTTGATGCGATCAGCGAGCTGCTTCTTGATTTCCTCGGGGCTCGGCATGGGCTCGGGAACTTCCTCCGCCTCTTCGAGAACCTCTTCTTCCTCGTCCGACTCGCCCTCAGGGGCAGCGTCCTCATCGTGAACGGGCTCGGCCTCCATCTCAGGCTCCACTTCCTCGATGGCTTCCGCCTCGGCCCTGGCCGCTTCCTCCTCTGCCTGGAGTTCGGCTTCCTCCGCAGCGCTGATCGGTTCCCCCACGCTCTTCAGGTCTTTGACCGAACTCCTGCGAGCGATGGCGATGGCATCCTCTTTGCCTTCACGGATGGCCTCGATCTCGGCGCTGACTGCCGCACGAATATCGTCCAACTCGCTGTTAATCCGAGCCCTGTCAACCTTCGTGACAATGTAGGAGGCAAAGTAAATGACCTTCTCCAGCGGCCTCGGCGAGATATCGAGGATAAGGCTGAGAGGGCTGGGAACGCCCTTCAGGTACCAGATATGGCACACCGGAGCCGCCAATTCGATATGGCCCATCCGCTCGCGCCTGACCTTCGACCGAGTCACTTCCACGCCGCATCGGTCACAGACTATTCCCTTGAACTTCACCTTCTTATACCGGCCGCAATGGCATTCCCAGTCCTTGACCGGCCCGAAGATCCGCTCGCAGAACAAGCCGTCGCGCTCCGGCTTGAATGTGCGGTAGTTGATAGTCTCGGGCTTCTTGACCTCGCCGCACGACCATGCGCGCACTTGCTCAGGGGAGGCAATCCCGATCCTAATCTTATCGAATGTACTTACGTCTGTCATATCGCGTCCTCCCTAAAGTCTCCAACGGTCTCCACCAATTGCCTTCCTCTGCGAAGAAGCGCCTGGCATGATCCTTTCGGAGGGCTCCTCTTCTTTGTCTTTCAGGTCGATCTCCCTGTCTCTATCGTCTTCGACAGTCACTTTGAGCCCCAGACTCTGAAGCTCGTTGACCAGAATCTTGAACGACTCCGGAATACCGGGTTCAAGCATACTGTCTCCCTTGACGATGGACTCATAGGTCTTCACGCGACCGAGCACATCGTCAGACTTGATAGTCAATATTTCCTGAAGTGTGAATGCCGCGCCATATGCCTCGAGCGCCCACACTTCCATCTCGCCGAATCGCTGGCCGCCGAACTGAGCCTTGCCGCCCAGGGGCTGCTGAGTCACGAGGGAGTAAGGCCCTGTCGAACGAGCGTGAATCTTATCGTCCACCAGGTGAGCCAGTTTCATCATATACATGTTGCCGACCGTGATCGCCTGATCGAACGACTCGCCGGTCTGGCCGTTGATCAGCCATGCTTTTCCGGTGGTCGGATCAATGCCGATACGCTTCCAGGCGGTCTCGATGATGCGATCTGCAATCTGCCTTCTGAGGCCGATGTTCTTCGGAGCGGGCTTCAGAGTGATCTCCTCGCCTGTTTCCTCAGCCTCCTCCAGACGGCTGACTTCGGCATCGTATTCCGCCGGGTCAATCACCGGCGGTCCGCCGACCATGCGGCTAATATCCTCCAGGTGCTTCCCCGGAACTCCGGCCAGGGCCTCACGGACCTTATCCCTCATAGCGACGACTTCCTCGCCTTGCTCGAAGGTTACGTCCAGCCGGCACTCGGACCTTACGTAGTCCTGGAGGACGTCCGTGCGCATCTTCTTCGCCAGCTTTTCCAGTTCGATGAGTATGTCGGGCTCCTTCGCTCCCTGGAAGATCGGGTTCACATAGACGCCGCCAAGATTGTGCGCAACCAAGCCCAGATGGGTTTCCAATATCTGCCCGATGTTCATTCGGGAGGGCACACCCAGCGGGTTCAAAACCATGTCAACCGGGGTCCCATCGGATAGGAACGGCATGTTTTCACAGGGCACGATTTTCGATATGACGCCCTTGTTCCCATGCCGGCCTGCGAGCTTGTCGCCTTCCATGACCTTGCGCTTCTGGGCAACGTAGACCCTGACCAACTGGTTCACGCCCGCCATAAGCTCGTCGCCAGGCAATCGCTCCAGTTCGCCGTCACATCGGTCGCAGATCGTCCGGTCGGGCCGCTTGCTGAAGTTGAAGATCGTCTCACAGCGACCGCACTTGTACTTGAACCGGGAGAAGACCTTGGTATCGATGACCTTGCCCTTCTCCCCGTGTGGGACTCGAAGGGACACGTCGCGGGTCTCCTCGGCCTTCTTACCGAAGATGGCGATGATCAGCCTCTCCTCGGCCGTCAACTCGCCCTGACCCTTAGGGGCGACCTTGCCCACGAGGATGTCTTCCGGCCTGACTTCGGCGCCAATGCGAATGATGCCGTTTTCGTCCAAGTCCTTAAGCATGTCCTCGCCGACATTCGGGATGTCGCGAGTGATCTCTTCAGGGCCGAGTTTGGTATCTCTGGCCTCGACCTCATACTTCTCGATATGGATGGAAGTGAATACGTCATCCTCCACGAGCCTGGAGCTTACGAGGATTGCGTCTTCGTAGTTGTAGCCGTTCCACGGGAGGAACGCTACCATGATATTCTGACCCAGGGCAAGCTCGCCGCCCGACGTACAAGGTCCATCCGCGATGACATCACCTTCCCGGACTCGCTGTCCCGGATTGACGATAGGCTTTTGAGTGATGCACGTGGCCTGGTTTGACCGCAGCATGTTCATGAGACGATACTCGTCTATGCTGCCGTCTTTCGTCTGGATGGTGATGAGTTCCGCCGTAACTCGCTTCACGCGTCCGGGCCGCCTGGCGCAAATGACCGCACCGGAATCTCTGGCAGCCTTGCGCTCCATGCCTGTTTTCACAAGCGGAGCATGGCTTCGGAGAAGCGGGACACCCTGCCTCTGCATGTTCGATCCCATCAGCGCCCGGTTCGCGTCGTCATTTTCCAGGAACGGGACAAGAGCCGCCGCCACGCTGAAGACCTGCATCGGCGAAACGTCCATGTAGTCAACGGCCTTAGGAGAGATTGACGGGTAGCTGTTCGCATGACGAACGCTAACGTGAGAGGCGACAATGTTGCCATTCTCGTCAATCTCTGTGTTCGCCGGAGCGATGTGATACTTGTCCTCCACATCAGCGATCAGGTAGTCAATCTGGTCGGTCACACGTCCATTGACCACTTTTCGATACGGGGTCTTGATGAACCCGAATTCGTCTACCTTCGCCTGAACCGCAAGTGAGCCGATCAGGCCGATGTTCGGACCTTCAGGCGTCTCGATCGGGCATATCTTGCCGTAGTGCGAATGGTGAACGTCGCGGACTTCCAGTTTGGCGCTCTGCCTACTCAAACCTCCAGGACCAAGGGCGCTCAATCGTCTCTTGTGCGTGAGCTCGGCCAATGGGTTGGTCTGATCCATGAACTGCGATAGCTGGCTGCTGCCGAAGAAGCTCTTGATGCTCGCCGAGATTGGCTTCACGGAAAGCACGACCTGAGGAATGACGTTCTCGGCTTCCAGGCTGGTCATGCGCTCCTTCGCGACCTTCTCCATTCGGAGGAAGCCCATTCGGAGCTGGCTCTGGAGCAGTTCGCCGACTGAGCGGACCCTCTTGTTCTCCAGGTGGTCAATGTCGTCGGTCGTGCCTGCGCCGCTGCTGAGCATTACTATGTATTGAATAATGCTGACCAGGTCTTCTTTTGTGATGGTCCTGGCGCTCAACGGCAATCGGAGACCGAGCTTCTTGTTCAGCTTGTGACGACCGACTTTCGCCAGATGATAGCGCCGCATGTCGAAGAAGATGGAGTTCAGCAAGCTTTTTGCGCTCTCGGTCGTTGCCGGGTCGCCCGGCCTTATCTTTCGGTAGATATCCAGGAGCGCCTCTTCCTTCGAATGGGTGGGGTCCTGGCTCAGGGTGCTTTCCACGTATTTGTTGACCCTGAGTACCTCGATCTCCGAGAGGCCCATGGACTCGATCTTCTTTGCTGTCTCCTTCTCGATCCGCCCGTACTGCTTCAGGATGACCTTCTGTGTCTTAGGATCGGTTATGTCTTCAACGACCCTCATGCCGAGAAGCTGTTCCTTGGTCGGGTTCGGGATCGTTTCCCGCTCGCCGAATAGAAGGACGATGTCGGCAGTGGTATCAGCGGGAGTCGACGGCCTGTGAACGGGGATCCCCTCGGCGGGCAAAGTGGCCTTAGCGATCTTGTCCACCAGGGTGGCCTTGACCGTCTTGCCCTCCTCCGCAATGACCTCGCCGGTAGTCAGGTCAACTACGTCGCTGGCCAGGACTCGCCCCTCCACCTCGCTGGGCGGGATCATTTCGACCTCGGGGCAGGCGATCGGGAACATATTCAGCGCTCGCAGGAGAGTTGTAATCGGGAACTTCTTCGCTTGTCCGATGCGGACCGTTACGGTGTCGTTCGGATCTGTTTCTATATCAACCCACGCGCCTTCGCTGGGGATAATGGTTGCAAAATACAGAACTCGGCCGCTGAAGTCGAGGGTGTCCTTGAAATAGACACCGGGCGATCGCGCCAACTGGCTTACGACCACTCGCTCCGCGCCATTGATGACGAACGTCCCCTTTTCGGTCATGAGGGGGAGATCGCCAAGATAGACCTCAGATTCGATGACTTCCTTGCCGGATTCCGTGAGGCGGACCTTCGCCTTGATGGGTGACTCGTAGGTCATATCCCTTTCGCGGCATTCCTCGATGCTATACTTGGGTTCGCCAAGCGTGTAGTCCAGCAGTTGCAGTGAAATACTGCCGGTGAAGTCATAGATGGGAGAGAAACTTGCGAATAGTTCTCTGAGGCCCTCCCGTAGAAACCACTCGTAGGAGTCGCGCTGGAGTTCTACAAGGTTGGGCATGGGAGCGTTTGCCAAGGCCCTTGGCGTGCGGCCGAATGAATGCTGGATCTGTCTCATAGAGCCCTCCTAAATCGGACACGAAATGTTATTATAGCAGGAGCGACCCTAATTGTCAACGAAAAGGGGATCCAACTGTGAAATTGTTTTTGAAGTTTTTTTTGCCTGGTGCACAATGCATCGCGCACTAAGCACCAGGCACCACACGCAGCTCTACTTTATCTCTACTGTCGCGCCTTCGGCTTCCAGCTTTGCCTTCAGGGCGTCTGCTTCCTCCTTGAGTACGCCGGTCTTCACAGGCTGAGGCGACGATTCCACTAAGTCCTTCGCCTCTTTCAGGCCGAGGCTCGTCACTTCGCGTACGGCCTTGATGACGTTGATCTTCTTGTCGCCGATCGCGGCTAGAATCACGTCGAAGGTGCTCTTCTCTTCCTCAGCCGGCGCAGCCTCGGCTGCGGCGCCGCCGGGCATGGCGACTCCAACTGCCATAGGCGCTGCTGCGGAGACCCCATACTTCTCCTGGAGCGCCTTCACCAGCTCACTCAGCTCCAACACTGAAAGGCTGTCCAGCGATTCAATGATCTTATCAACCTTACTTGCTGCCATTACTTATTCTCTCCTTTGTATGTATGAAGCGTGTCCCCTCAGGCGGCTTTCTGATCTGCGACCGCCTGGAGGGTATAGACCAGATTCGATAGGAGGCCCTGAAGCGTACCAACGAATCCTGAGATGGGCGACTGGATGGACCCCATCAACTGGGCCAGAAGCACCTCTTTCGGCGGAATCCTCGAAAGGGTCTGGATCTGATCTGCCGTCAACAAGCGGCCTTCCACATACCCGCCCTTGACCTCGAGTTCCTTGTGCTCTTTGGCGAAATCCATGATCGCCTTCGCGGGGGCGATGGGATCATTGTGCACGAATGCCACGGCGGTCGGGCCGGCAAGCAGGTCATAGATCCCGCTTTCCTCGAGCTTGTCGGCTGCCAGTTTAAAAAGCGTGTTCTTTACTACCTTGTAATCGGCCCCGGCATTGCGAAGGGTCCTTCTGAGGGTAGTTATCTCGCTCACCGTCAGTCCGCGATAATCGGTCAGCAAGAGCGAGCTTGAGCCTTCGATGCTCTTGCGAATATCCTGTACGGCTTCGATCTTCTCTTCTTTCGGCAACTGCATCACCTCCCATGCACAAACTAGAAAAGGGATCCCGCAGACGGCAGGATCCCTTTTGAAATCTGTTCCAAAGGATTCTCATCCCAGCCTTGGCAGGCGGGCTATTCACCCCTTAAGTCATGCGACACCTGCTGTCTACGGCGATCAGCTTATGAGATTGTGCGGTTATAATACCATACGCGATTCGGAATGTCAAACTCTACGGCATTACGCCGATACCGCTCCCGGCCACCGGCTTCTCAGGGACGATGGTCGGCGTGAGGAAGATCAGGAGTTCCTTGTCGTCAACTGTCTTCTTCGTGCTCCTGAAGAGCGGTCCGACCAACGGCAGGTCGCCGAGCAGCGGAATCTTGTCCGTGCTAATATTGTCTTCCTTCCGGATAAGGCCGCCCAGGACGATCGTCTCGCCATTGCCTACTCGGCGAATGGTCTGCACGACCTGGGCGTTGACGATAGGCATGTCACCGTTGGGAGTGGAGACGAACTTCTCGATATCCGATATCTGCGGCATGATGGTGACGGTGATCGAATCATCCGCGTTGTTGATCCTGGGCATCACCCACAACTGACTTGTGATGGGCAGGAAGAAGGTCTGCGAAGTACTGGTCGGCGTTCCCGACTGATTGAACACTAAGGTAGAGTTCAGGTATGGCACGGTTGTCTGGAACTGGATGCTTGCAGGCACGTTGTTCAAGGTGCTGATGATCGGCGCGTTGATCAGTCTGCCGTGTGACGTACCGAGGTTCGCTCTTAGATTCGCCATGAGGTTGCCGTTGGCGTAACCTATCAGGACGTTTCCCGCCGGGCTGAACTGGGTGGAGAAAGTCGTTGCCATCCGCTCGAGCGACCAGTTTATCCCAAGGCTTTCCAACTCGGAGGTCGCAATCGAGACGAAACGTGCTTCGATCATTATCTGCCTGGGAGCGATGTCGAGTTTGCTGATGATAGTCTTCAGCTCTTCGATGCCTTCCTCGTCACCGCGCACGATAAGAGAGTTATCGAGTTCGTAGGGCCAGACCTCGACCCCTTCGGGAAGCAATCCGGTGCTTTGCTGGGTACCTCCCTGGGGCGCACCGGGCTGGGTGGGCTGGCCGGGCCGCTGATAACTGGGTCTGGTCTGAGTCGTCCTCGGAGGGAACTGGGCCGCCTCCTGGGTCACATTTGCCGCGCGTTGGGCATAGCCGGGATCATTCCTCAGCGATTCGGTCAGAGGGGGAGTCATCGGCTCCGGATCGATGACGGGGTTCAGGCTGCCGTCCGGCCTCTGGATATAGACTCCCGGCTTCACGGTCGATTTTTCTATCTGCGGGGCCTGGTCAACTTTGTACAGACCCATGAGCCACATCAATTCCACCGCACCCGCATTGTACAGCTTGATGGTTTCGACTTTTGTTTCCCTGCGAGCCTCAACAAGGTTTGTGGTGGACAAGCGCCCCTGGGTTCCGACGATCGCCTGGGTCAGCGGAATGCCGGGGGCAGGATTTATAGCTTGCTGATCATCGGGCTTGGGACCAAACTTGCTGATGATGTAGACTCCATCAGCCTCACGGCGCCATGAGCATCCGACGCTCTCCACGACGTACTTCAGCGCCGTCTCTAGCGGCACATCGTTCAGCATGGCCGTGACTTTCTTCTGTTTCACGTCCTGATCGCCGATCACAATGCTTTGCTTGCTCTCGGACATGAGGACACGAACGACCTGCGAGAGATCGGCATCCACTACGTCGAGCGATATGAGCCCTGGCGTACCTTTTGGCGCTGCCTGACTCTGCGCCATAGCACCCGTGGCAAGCACGAGAATGGCAAAGACAGACAGAATGATCGCTTTCTCAGGCAGACGCAAGGCACGTCCCTGTACCCGATACATGTTTTCCTCCCCCGGGATTCTCAATCTAGAGTGATGAATTACTTCCCAGACAAACAGTCTATGTATTTCAAACGATAACGCTTACTACCACCGCGAGCCGCCATAGCCGCCGCCCATGCCGCCCATGCCGCCGCCCATGCCGCCATAGCCGCCGCCCATGCCACCCATGCCCATGCCACCCATGCCCATGCCGCCGCTCATGCCGCCCATGCCCATGCCGCCCATGCCGCCGCCCATGCCCATGCCACCCATGCCCATGCCGCCGCCGCCGCCGAACATGGAACTGGCACGTGAGGCAATGCTTTGGACACCAAGAATGGCTCCTATATCAGCGACATCAGCATAGCCGATCGGGATCTTCTCAGGGATCTTTTCTCGCTCTACCTGGAGTTCCGTCTCGGGAACAAGCTGCGGGATCTGTGTCTGATCAGCCGTAAGCTCTCTCTGAGGGCCGATGTAATAGGTGTTGTTCTCCTTGTTTACCGTCAGGCCGGCGGCCTTGAGCAAGGCCTGGAGCGCATCCGTAAAAGGAACATCATTCAGATGCAGATTCACCGCCCCGGAGATTCCCGGCTCATTCACGTGGTTCATGCCTTCAAACAAGATATCTATGGCATTGGTAGTCGGCACGTCCTTGAAGTGAAGGGTTACTCGCTTCTCGGATTCCGCAGGCGGCGCGGCGGTCTGTGCGAAAGCGGGCACTACCCACATGACCACTGCTGCCGACACTAGCAACCACAACAACGATCGGAACTTTCTGGTAATCATGCTTCACCACTCCTTTTGAAACGCGTCTATTGTTTTGACGACACGTCGCCCGGTAATGTTCTACGCTAACATTACATTCCGGGCGGCGGGGGCTCTGCCCCCGGCGGCGCGCCAGGATAAATCGGACCGGAGCCGCCATAGATCGGCTGGCTTACAGGGCCTCCGGTAGCTTCGGCAACCGACCCCGCCATATTCACCTTGATGGTGAATGGGGTCCTCGTGTCCAGCGTCTTGAGAATAATGCTGTTTTGAGTTATGCTTTCGACGCGGACTCTCGAATTGCCTCTGGTAAGCTCCGTTCCCGGATGGACAACATCCGTCTCTCCATTTGTTTCCATAATCGCTGAGACTTTACCATTCCAAAGAACTCCAGACATTCTGCGAAATGGCTGAGGAGGAAGGACTTCCTCGGCAGAAGCTAAGTCAGCCTCACTGACGGGCGCCGGCGCAAGCCTGGGACGGCTCAACCGGGGCAGCAACGCCGCTATCACATCCGCTTTCTTCGGCATGCCATACAGAGGCATGAATGGATCCTTCCGATAAGGAAGCATGGGCGCTAACGCTGCTTGTTGCCCCGCAGCACCAGTCGGAGCCGGGGCTGTGCCGGGGGTAGGCGGAGTACCCGGCGGTGGCGGCTCGGTCGGCATACCGGGCTGCGGCATTCCCGGCTCTGGAGGCATACCCTGGCCGGGCGCAGGAGCCCCGGGCATACCTGCATCGGGAATCGCCGCCTGCTTCGGCGCGCCTATGAACCCGTTCATCTTCAAGATGAGCAGAACGGCCAGCACGAATACTATGCCGGTGGCTGCGAGCACTATCGGCATATTCTTTTTGTCTTGCAACCAGGCCTTCAATGCGTCCATGGTCTATCCCTCTACAAACCCATCACTGACCGGGAGGAGGCGGTTCCATCGCCGGCGGCGGAGGTTCAGTATAGGATGGCGGCGGAGGTTCCGTTCCCGGAATTCCACCGGCGCCTGTGCCCCCTCCTGCCATCGCAACATTCGGTCCTGCTTCGCCCCTCGGGAAGATGAATACCGTAACTGTGTAATCTGCCTGCATTCCGGGGCTCGGTCCTACCAGCCTCCCCACGTCAATCTTGACCAGCCGGTTGAGTTTATTCCACGACCGCAGATGGGACATGATTGACGTAAAGTCGCCTCTGACGCTGAAAGTGCCGATGGGAATGGTGATCAGCGTCGCATCAATACTGTTTGGATTAGCCGGAGCAGCCGGCACTTGCACCCCACTCGTCAAGGTCACCCCGGTTTTCGCCGGCCAGCTTTGAAGAATCGGACCGAGTATCTCGGACTGCTCCTTCCAAAGCGCGATCATCCCCTGAGCCCTGTCCTGGAAGGTGATGGGAGGCATTTTCTCGCGCAGGTACTTATCATACTTCGCCATCACTATGCGGTTCTGCTGCTTTGCCGTCTCCAGCCTGGCCTCGGCCTGCGCTTTTCTCGCGTAATCCTGAGAAAGCGTCTGGTACTCGGAGTTCAACTGCCCTATCTGCTGGTACTGCTTCTTTATGATTAGGAAGTAGAGACCCGCAATCACCAGCGCGCATGCGAACGAGCCTATGATGACGACATGTAACGATTTTAGCTTAGATCCACCCATATTCCCTATCCTCTACATCCCCGGCGGCGGTGGCTCGGTGTGCGGCGCCGACGCTGCGGGCGCTCCTCCGCCGGGAGTATATGCCGGCTGCGCAACAGGCTGTACCAGATTGCACGTGACGTTGAAATCAAAACCCTGTCCCGATTGCGCATTCTGGCTCGGCCAACCCGGCACCCCATCTATTGATACCCCAGAGAATAAATGGGACGCCCTGTACATGTTCAGAAGATACCTGCCGCAGTCTCCTAAACTTCTCGCATGCGCAGCTATTTTGAACTGGCCGCCGGAAGGATCAACTGATGCGTACATGATCCGGCTGTACGTATACTTCGCAAGCTCCTCATACAGCTTCGGATACTGCAGGTTATACTGCATCACGTTTTCTATGAACTGGACCTTGCCCTGGATAACGGGAATCCTCTGCTCTTCGGCGGTGGCCTGAGCCTCGATCGCTTTCACTTCATTGGCCTTCTGCTGCATGTCCGCGACCTGGGCGGTCAGTTCGGTCTTCTTTGCGCCGAGAGACAGGTTCCATGCCATCATCCCCGCTACAACACCGACGAACAGCACCGCGAATACCAGGGCAGTCTGCTTGACCTTGCGTTTCTCATATATGTATGTAGGCAGTAGGTTGATCTTCAGCACAGCGTTCGTCAGTCTCCCATCAAATCCCGTATTGCCAGTCCAACGCCGACAGGAAATACGGTGGCCACTTCTTCAAGATAGTCCTGTTCCAGAGACTTGGAGAACACCGTAACATTCTCCAGCGGATTCGCAAGCACAACCGGGATACCCAGCTCCGCTTGAAACAGCTTGTCCAGGGCTCTCAGCTTGCTGGTGCCTCCACACAGGAATATCTTACCAGGCTGGCTCTGGAACCTGCTTGCATAGTACTCTATTGATCGCCGGACCTCGGCGATAAGATCGGTCAAAACGGCACTCATGGCGTCGAATATGGCTTCGTCAGTGAGCTGGTCCGTATCCACTTCGGCCTCACCGGCATCGGCAGTTACCGCCGGAACGGAAGCGAAATCCGGGCTGATGGGCTCGACTGGGCCCGACAGATCGAATTGAGGAGTCGGAGCCGGAGCTTGGTCCTCTCCCCCCGACAGGTCGAAATCCATGAAGGGCATTCCGCCCGATGGGGGCGCTTCTTCTCCCGTTCCCGCGTCAGGCGCCGGCTCAACGGCATCCGGCGTTTCCGCTTCGGGGGCGCCGAATGAGAATCCCAAGCCGGGGATAAAGCCGAGATCATCATCGGCTGCCTCTTCCGCTGCGCTGGAGATACCCATTGTTGCGCCGTTGCTGACCTCATCATCCGACTGAGTTGTCTCGAATCCAATGTCCGCGCCCGCCCCCTGAACTCTGTCCAGCAGTACTGCCCCTCGCTCCCGCTTGAGACTCTCCGCCTGCTCCGTGGTTATGTGCAGTCCGTCGCTCAAAGCTCGAGTGATGGCATCACCTGCGATCGGCAGGGTACGAGGGAATGCAAGTAGCTTATTCTGGTACACCGCCATCTCAGTCGTTGCGGCGCCTATGTTTACAATTGCGATAGTATCCTCCTGCTCGTCCTTGACTATATCAATGAGCGCTCTGCAGGTTGCAAGGGACTCGACGTCCAGGGCAATCGGCTGCAGACCGGCGGCGAATAGAGCCTCGATGTGGCTGTTCACAAACTCCTGCTGGGCCACAGCGAGAAGCACTTCCATGTTCTGATCAGCGGGGTCTGCGCCCGGTCGCTCCAGTGGCTGGAAGTCCATAATGACTTCATTGGCCGCAAACGGCACATGGCGTTCCACTTCCCATTTCATGGTCTCAGCCAGTTCCTGCTTCGTCATCTTGGGCACTTCGATGATTCGCACGACTACCGACGATTGGCCGGCAACCGAGGATACACACTTCTTGCATGAGATGCCACTGTCAGACAGTAGCCGGCGAATGGCCTGGCCGAGCGTCTGGGGATCTACGATGACTTCATTATCAATAACGCCGGGAGGGGTCGGAGCTACTCCTAACGCAGTTATCTGTGGTCCGCTCTTACCTGGTCTTGCCTCAACTACCTTGATCAGACTGGTACCGATATTGATGCCAACGGTGGGACCACCGCCCGATTTTCCGAATCCCATTTATCAACTCCGTACAGGCTGCCTGCGCTCACATCCCAGGGGGTCGGTACGCAGGCACTAAATGTTATCACTTCGCTAGCCGTTTGTCAACAAGACAGGGCAGAAAACAAACTCCACCGCAATAATGCCAAAAAGAGCACTCCCTGTCATTATTCTAAGGGCCTGACGCCTTGAATTGCGTCCCATAGAACAGCGGACTTATCGTCTCGTAATAGAGGTCCGGATTCCCCGACCGCGTGCTTGTCCAGAATACCCAGAGCTTGTTGTCCCAGGGGTCTTTGAATGCACTTACCTGTGATTCATTCAGCGCCAGATTTGTCAGGTTTCCGAACGTCTTGCCCGACGGACCCATGTCCTCGTCAATCATTTCGATGAAATGGGGTTCGTCAGGAATGGTTTGGATGACGATTTCGCCCTGTGAATTGACAGTATAGGTGTCATAAGTGACCGCCACCTCGTTCGGAACGGGTACTTGTTTGACGACTCCACCTTCCGTTACGTTCACATATGCGACGGCATCCGGAGCATCGAAATACAGCCGATTCTTCGTCCAGTCAACTTCCACCGGATTCGTGAGATTGGCGCCGATACCAGTCACACTGCTGATGTCCGGCTCGTAGGTATTCCGCTTCAGTGCAAGCTGATGGTCGAGCTGCACCGCATATCTCATCGTCTTGTAGCAGATTCCGACACCCGGCCGTCTCCATACTACCCAGAGCCTGTCAGTAGGAGGTCTCTGGTCAGAGCTCCAGCCCGAGGGCACGTAGAACGGGTTTCCATCCGGGTCGCCCGGCACGTATCTAAGGTTGTCAAAGTAGTCTGCCACTGCGCACGGCGCGGTATCCGCCGCAGGATCGTCCGTGAGGCGATAAGCTTTCGGACGGTACTTGGCGAATACTATGGATGCGCTGGGCGGTATCTTCAGGAACTTAACCGTGCCGTCGGTCGGATTTATGACCACCGCGCGGAAGAGTTGCCTGAGCTCCTCAATGTACTCGGAGTCGGGCACCGACAATCCCTTGGCATTGGGGTTGTAGTCAAAGGCAATCACTCCCGTGGCCGGGTCCTTGGTGTAAGGGCCGAAGTTCAGCTTGTAGATCAGACGCGAGCCGAATCCCGAAGGCGCCTGGATATATGCCTCGAAGCTCGGCGGAGT
>DASRZD010000474.1:0-2098 GCA_035686805.1 Armatimonadota bacterium | reverse complement strand
GTCAAGGACGAATACGGCGATCTTGCTTCGACCGCCCTCCGGGTCTTGAATATCAAGACCGGCCGCACGAACACCCTGCTCACCAATCGCCGAAAACCGATCTACGTTTGGGCGGGCAATGACGCCCTCCTCGTGAGCGTGAAGGATAAATACTCGGTTCCGTCACTTGTCCTGGTGAACCTGTCCGGGGGCAAGACCGTTCTAACTACCAATCCGAAGGCCGGTTTCATTCAGCCGTTCGCCTATCTCCCAGCCACGAAACGCTCGGTCTACAAGATCAGCAAGAGCATCTACGAATACGAAGCCCCCGAGGAGCTTTGGGCCGTCGAGCCAGGCCATGCCCCCGTTTGCCTCTTCCCGGTGAAAGGAGCAGGCCATGAGTAGGTGGCCGTCACGACGGCTCCAGATCGGAGCAATAGTCGTCTTGGCCATCGGTGCGGCGATTCAGGTCTCCATGCCCCCGATGACTCGTCAAGCGAGGGCCGAGAGGCTCTACCTCGACGGCTGGTTCGAGTGTTCGGTTCCCAAGCTGGAAGAAGCCCTCGACCTCGATCCCGGCAACTCCATGTACGAGCAGGCGCTGGTCTGGCGGTATGACAGGGACAAGCTGCCCCGACTGCTGAAGACTCGCCGGCTTGGCAAAGAGGCTCAGGCCCTCGCCGCCGGTTTGATCTATCAACACGAGATCGAAAGCATTGAGGATCCTAAGCGCAAACTGGTTCTGGTGGACGCTCTCATCAAAGCCGATCCCACCAACGCCCTCCCGCACTACCGGAAGGCTGCCCTCCTCGAGGAAATGGGTCGGCCATCGTTGGCTGAGCTTCGGCGGGGCAATGCCTGTGGCAAGATGCGCTTCTATTCCCCCACCGTGACCGACCGGGTGCTGAATTCGAGCCAGTCGCCGATAATGCAGCCCATGTTTAGCGACTATGCAAAATCACGTGGGCTGACGCGGGCAATTGTGGATCAGGCACATGTTTCTCTCAGGGAGGGCAAGGTCGAGGAATCGGCGACCATGATGGAGGATTGCCTTCGCATGAGCGTGATTTTGTCATCCGCTGAACCGCCCACGACGATAGGTGTGCTGGTCGGCATCGCTATGCAGAAGATAGCAACATTCACGCTCGAACCCGTGTGCAAGGATTTCGGCATGGAAAATCGCCTTGTCCGAGTAAAACGTCTGGATCGTGCCTACGAGCGGGCGCTTAAGGCCTGTAAGGATGAAAACGCTTACTCCAGCTTGGATCACTTGACGCTCATCATAGCGATTCCGTTTACCATTGTCTGGCTCGGCGGCTCGGCGGCCGGTCTACTGCTACTCTCCTTCCTATCGTGGATTCTGCCAGCCATCAGACGTCGAGGGCAGCCTGCGATCAATCTTGGACTATGGAATCAGGGCTGGATTGCCAGGGCGTCACTCTTGATTAGCGTTCCTCTTATGGTAGCCGCCGCTCTTCTCGGGGATTACGCTCTTGGCTACGCAGACGTCAGAGACGGGATGGGACCATACGCCTTCTTGATCGTCCTAGGGTCGGTCATAGTCCTTGTGCTGGGGCTCCGGATGCTTCACCATCGCCATGATGAGAGCACGGGCGAAAAGACCGTCATCTTCCGTTTCATCTTCAAGTCCCCCGCCAATGTGAAGGCATGGACCAGAAAGAGCCTAATGCTGCTGTTCGGCGGCCAACTGGCCTTCGCCGCATGTTTTGGCCTGCTGGCAATCATCCTATGCAAACCCCTCCTGGGCGGCCAACCATGGCAGATCAACCGCTTCCATATGGCTGCCATCTCCCATGAGGAAACCACCATGCGTCGGGTGGGGGATGATCTTAGGAAGGCGTACTTCTACCGATAATGGAAACAAATGCACTGGAAATCGCGTTATTATCAGTGAGGAGGTGAGCAAAATGAAGCTCAGGGTCATTGCGCTTCTGGCGCTCGCAACCGGTTTAGCGCTCATGTTCGGCGGATGCGAAGGCGGCACGTGAGGGGTCAAGTCCCCCTCTCCCGGTCCGGGAGTCATCCAGTGCCTGCATCCCTGAACCCTGAAGTCTAAAGTCTGAGGTCTAAAGTCTCCGGAGGCTTATCATGGAAACAA
>DASRZD010000473.1:0-3187 GCA_035686805.1 Armatimonadota bacterium | reverse complement strand
TCGTCGAGTATCAGAATCCTCGGATTCAGGCTGAGCCACTTCGCCAGCGCCACTTTCTGCTGGTTGCCGCCGGAGAGGAATTGAACGTCGTGCGTGAGGCTGGGGGTCTTGATGTCCAACGCGGCCACCTGCTCGGTCGCGACCTGCTTCTCGCGCTTGCGGTCCATGAATGGCGGGTTGTACGAGCCGATGCTCGGTAGCGTGATGTTCTCCGACACGCACATTTCGAGGATGACTCCCAGGGCTTTGCGGTCCTCGGGAACAAGTCCCATGCTGGCCCTGATCGCATCTGCCGGAGATCGGATGTCTGCCGATTGGCCGTAGATAAGCACCTCTCCTGAGGACTTCGGCTCGATGCCGAAGATCGCCCCCATCAACTCAGTTCGACCGGCACCTACCAATCCCGCGACTCCCAGAATTTCGCCTGAGTAGAGATCAAATGTAATATCGGACTTGCAGCCTTCATAACGCAGGCCCTTGACCGACATGGCGACCGCTGATTCCTTGTGCTCTCCGTGCTGAGGGAAGAATCGGGAGATATCTCGTCCGACCATGAGCTTTACCATTTCAGATGCAGCGATTGATTCCTTAGGGATTTCGCCGACGCGCTCGCCGTCTCGCAGAACGACCACTCGGTCGCAAATCTCCTGGACCTCCGAGAGTCGGTGGGAAATGTAGACCATCGAGACGCCGGAGTTCTTCAGCCGTCGCATGACCTCGAAGAGCTTCTCGGCCTCAGTGGGGGTCAGGGAACTGGTCGGCTCATCCAGGACGAGGATTCTGGCTTCCGCGGAGAGGGCCTTTGCGATCTCGACGAGCTGCTGCTCACCAGGGGAGAGCTTCTCGACCAATGTGGTCAGCGGGGCAGTCATCCCGACTCGGCTCGCAAGCTCGGCCGATCGGGCGTAAAGCTCCTTGCGATCAACGAGGAGTCCCTTACGAGGCTCCCGCCCCAGGAAGATGTTCGATGCTATGTCGAGGTTCGAGGCGAGGTTCAGTTCCTGGTGGATAACCGACACCCCGAGCGCGAGGGAGTCCTGAACCGAGAGAATCCTCACAGGTTGGGAGTGTAGGCTGATCTCGCCATCGTCGGCTTGGAAGATCCCCGCCAGGATGCGGATAAGCGTGGACTTGCCTGCGCCATTCTCGCCGATCAGCCCGCAGATCTCAGCCGGGAAAAGCTCGAAGTCCACCCGATTGAGCGCGAGCACCCCGGGAAAGCGCTTGGTGATGCCCTGCATGCGCAGTAGGGGTAATCGTTGACTGCTCACTGTTCACCGTTCACTGCTTGCCCGTCCGTTCCTTGAGCGTTGTCCAGAACGTATCCACGTTCTCTTTGTTGACGACTTCGACCCCAGTGTCCACGATCTTATTCGCCGATATGTCCAGCTTCTCGCCCCGTGCCAGAGCAGCGAGAATGCAAACGGACTGATAGCCGAACTCGTAGGGCTTCTGAACGACGGTTGAGAAAACAACTCCGTCCTTCACCGCCTGAAGGGTCTTCGCATCCTCATCGAAGCAGACGATCTTGACCTTGCCGACCTTGCCGCCGGACTTGACCGCATCGGCGATCGCCGGGCCGTTGTAGCTCCAGAGGCCGACCAGCGCCGAGATATCCGGATGCTTGACCAGCGTATCCTCCACATTCGCGCGAGCCTTGGTGTGGTCGGCGTTGTCGGTCATGGTACCCAGGATATTGATCTTCGTGCCCTTGACGGCATCATGCACGCCCTTGTTTCGCTCGGCGGCATTCTGGGCATCGAGTGTGCCGACATAGATCATAACCGCGCCGCCGTTGGGGAGAGCCTTCTTGAGCTCTTCGCCCGCGACCTTGCCAGCGTCATAGTTGCTCGTGCCGACGTAGAGCAGGCGATTGCTCTTCGGGGCATCGGAGTCCATGCAGATCAGGTTGAGCTTGGCGGCGGCATTGTTCAGCATGTCCGTCTGGCTGTCGGGACTCACCGGCGAGATGGCAACCCCCGAAACCCCCTTGACGATGAGGTCCTGGAGGATCTCCTTCTGCTCGAGGGCGGTGCCCTGCGTAGGCATGCGGAAGTCGCACTTGGCGTTGAAATCCTTCTCCCCGGCCCTGACCCCCGCCTTCGCGATTGACCAGAAATCGGAGACGTTGTTCGTGACGAATGCAACCGTAGGAACTTGCGCCTGCTCGGTCTTCTTCGCGCAAGACGAAATCAGAACGGCGGTGATCAACAGTATTGCCGGCAAAGCTCTTCTCATGGAGTCCTCCATACAAAAATCGTCATACGTCCATCGGTTGGGCTGCTCGTTTCGTCCATCGGCCAACGTCCTGCGTGCTACCTCACGCCAAACGAACAGACGTAAGCCGAGACGAGTCGCGCAACCGTAACCGTTCAACACGTGAACGCACCTTACTCATTACTTGCCATGGCCGGAAATCCCTTCACAGGACTTGCGCCGAATGTCGCGAGCGGTTAAACTATCGGACGGAGGAGGAGCTATGCGACTGCTGATAATCCTTGGACTGACCTTGATTTCAATTCCCGTTTTGGCGATCACTGCCATGGCTCGACTGGACTCGCCACAGGCAGACTACGATGAGCTTATTCGCACCGATGTGCTTGTCGTGGGGGCGACGCCTTGCGGAATATCCGCTTCCATTGCGGCGGCTCGATGCGGGTTGAAGGTTGTGCTCACCGAGCCGACGGAGCACATGGGCGGCATGATGACGAGCGGCCTGGGGAGGACTGACATTGGGCCGAGGTACACCATCGCCGGGATCTTCAAGGAGTTCGTGGACAGCATTTACGCTCACTACGTCCAGACCTACGGCGCGGATTCCCAGCAGGTGAAGGCATGCAGCAGCGGATACTACTTCGAGCCGTCGGTGGCGGAAAATGCCTTCAACGAGATGGTCAAGGCCGAGAAGAGGATCAAGCTCAAGTACCACTATCGCCCGGATTCACTTTTCGAGTACCAGAATCGCATCTATGGCGTGACCTTCTACGATACCAAGCATGAAAAGCGGGTGCAGGTTCGGGCAGGTGTCGTGATAGATGCTACCTACGAGGGAGACATCGCCGCCATGGCAGGCGTGGCATATCGAGTCGGGCGCGAGTCCAGGGAGGAGTTCGGCGAGCCGTATGCAGGCGTGATCTATATGGACCATTATGGGCGCATGATCCTTCCCGGCACGACCGGGGAAGGG
>DASRZD010000472.1:0-2985 GCA_035686805.1 Armatimonadota bacterium | reverse complement strand
GTCCGCGCGGACATTCGCATGGCGCTCGCGCTCCATGAAAATGCAATCCCCATCGAGTGACTTGCCTTTGGTCAATACTCCCATCAGGCTATTGCCGGTCATGTCCGACGGCGGTTTTATTCCGGCAGCCTCGAGGAAAGTAGGAGCGAAGTCGGTATGGCTCACGAAGCCGTCAACCTTGCGCCCGGCCTTGACCTTTGCGGGCCAGCGGATGGCGAGAGGCATGTGGACGCTGATATCGTAGATATTGGCCTTCGACCGCGGGAAGGGCATGCCGTTGTCGCTGGTCACGACGACGATGGTATTCTCCGCGCGACCGCTCGCTTCCAGTGCGGCGAGCAGGTCACCCACCTGCTGATCGAAGAGCTGGACCTCATAGTAATAATCGAGTATGTCACTTCCAACCTCGGGAGTATCCGGCAGGAATGGCGGGATTTCGACATCTTCGATCTTCATGCCTGACTTAGCGCCACTCCCCAACTCATATGGGCGATGGGGGTTCGTGCTGCCGAACCAGAAGCAGAAAGGCTTGTCCTTCGGGGACTGGTCTAGAAAAGTCTTGAAATCCTTGAACCCGGGACCGGCGGGATTGCGGGTTCTGCCGCTCCCCTCGATTGTCCCCGGCGCCCACGCCTTGCCGGTCTGCCCGACGAAATAGCCCGCCGCTTCGAGGATATCCGGGTAGACCTGGTATCGGCTGAGAAGAGTGCCATAGAGGTTGGCACCTTGATCCAGCCGATGGATCACTTGACCTGTGAGAACTCCCGCCCTGGAGGCGGTGCAGGTCGGTGCGGCGCAGTAGCAGCCGGTGAACACCACCCCCTCAGACGCCACTTTATCGAAGACGGGGGTCTTGATGACCTTGTCGCCATGAACCCCGGCGTGGGGATAAGACCAGTCGTCCGCGATGGCGAAGAGGATATTCGGGCGCTGCTTCTCCTCGGCGGCGGATGGGAGAGTGCCGTAGGTGGAGATCGCCAAACCCGCGGAAACAGCGCCTGCCTTCTTGATAAACTCGCGTCGTGTGATCATTGTGCCTGCCTCCTACTGTTTGTTTTGCTTCTTAGTGACCGCATCGTTGAGGGCCAGCATTGCCATCGCGGCTTCGGTGGCGGCATTGTCCCAGTTGTTGTTCTTCTTGCGGTCTGTGGTAAACAACCATGTGCGGTATTGGCCGCCGTTCTTGGCTTGGAATGCGACTATCGAGTTTGCCAGCGACTGAGCCTTCGCAAGGTATTCATCCTTGCCCGTATGATTGTACGCGACGGTCCAGGCAATGATGAACCGGGCCATCGTGGAGACTATCGGCCCGTAGCAGCGATACTGCTCCAGGGCACAAGGAGTGATTCTCTCTTCCTTCTCACCACAGGGCTCCCAGACGACAAACTGGTCTTCGCTGAAGCGAAGCAGCTCCTCGGCCATGGCTGTGTACTCGGGATGCTCTTTCTCATGGTTGAAGAGATAGATCGCGAACGCCAGCGCCGCCTTGTGGGAGAGATTGATGTAAGCGGACGAGGGGCGAATATCCTCGAACTGCCCCTGCCAGAAGTAGTTCTCCATTGGATTCTTGAACACCCAATCCACCGCGCGCCGCAATGCGTCCTTGTAGTCCGTGACGCCATATTGCGACTCCAGTCGGTCCATGAGGAGAATCGCCTGCGAAGGGATGGTGAGGGTGTCGCTGGTGACTTGCCCCGTCTTCACCGAAATAAGGAGCGGCCACGTGCCGTTCGGAAGCTGCAGCTTGCCATAGGTGCCGGCTATTCGCTTAGCGGCTTCCAGGAAGTCCTTCTCGCCGGTGGCGTCATAAAGGTCGAGGTATGCAAGGCCGGCGTCCGCTGGGAAGACCGTCATGACGTTCTGCCCCCGCTCGCCGGCAATCCATGTCATCCTCTCCTTCGCGGTTTGAGAGTCCGGATCATAGGTCGGCGGCCAATACTCCATGGGCGATCCTGCGGGGAAGCTGATGCTCATCATGTGACGGGCGCAGTTGGTCGCGATGGCGAGGGCGTCTTTCCTGTCGGACGGCTTGTCGGCGAGTTTGGCATACCTGGGCATGCCGAACAGGACCGCGCTCATGATCTTGTTCGGATAGCAGTTGAGCCGGTGCTCGACGCGCTTGCCTTCCTTCCAACCCTGATAGTGCGCCTGGTTGAACTGGAATTGGAGGGCCCACTTCGCGCTTTCTTCGTAGGAGCGGTCGGGCTTGCCATACGGACCGGCGAACACCGGCATTCGGAAGAAGTTGCGAGTGCCCACCTCGCCGAGTTCTTTGCCACCTTCATCGAGAGCGACAACATTCAAGGTCACCTGCCCGACCGGGATATCCTTCCAGATCGGAGATAGAGGGGCATAGGGCTGATCGGCCTCGAAGGCGTAATCCTTATCGTTGGCCTGGGAGTGGGCGGTGAATCGGTACTTGTCCACTTGGGCGGTGCGCCAGGCATCGAAGTCGAAGGCGGGGGCGTAGATGAATTGAGTGGAATACCGATTCCAGAATTGGCGCTCGGCGGGAATGCCCGGGCGGATAGGCGTGTTGCAGTCGGCAAGAGCGAAACTTCCAAGAACCAGCAGCAGAAGGCAAATCTTCATTCTTCCAGTCCCTTGAGGTACTCGACTTCGCGCTTGAATTTGTCGAACATGAGTGGGAAGTCATCGGTGTCGTAGAAAGGCATCAGTATCATAGACCCGGAAAATCCGATCTTGTTCAATTCGGCGTAGACTTGCTCCCAGTTCGCCAGACCTTCGAAGACTGGGGCCCATTTCCGCTCCCAGCCCTTAGTAGGCGAATCGGCGCTGCCCGAGCGCTCAGTCATGGAATCCTTCGCCCCGACGGCGGCGATGTACTCGCCGAGGAGCTGAATCTGGTAGTCGAACTGCTCAAATCCCTCCTGCATGAAGTTATTGCCGGGGTCAATCATGACGCCAATGAACTTCGGATTCAAGCCTTCAACGAGCGGCCACGCAGTGCTCGCGTTGTGCGGA
>DASRZD010000471.1:0-3270 GCA_035686805.1 Armatimonadota bacterium | reverse complement strand
TCGAGCATCAGCGAAATCCACGTCAGGGGATGCCAGTTGCTGGCATGGGTGGTGGTGAACGCCCACTTGATCCCTGAAGCGGTCAACCCGGCATGAACCTGGGGAACGTCGAGATACCGAGGGTCGTCATAGTTGATGAATCCGTTGCCTGTCACAGGCCAAAAGGCCGCGAACGTTCCAATTGCCAACAGCAGGCTGATGACCAGCAGATGCTTCTTGTGCGTACTCACATGGGATATTGTACAGCGTCATTTCAGGGGGCGCAAGCACATCAGGCGATCACGAGCTGCCGCTTCGCATACTCTCGCGCCTGGTGCATGAAGGCCTCGACGCGGGTCTGGCTCGTCCCTTGCTCGACGCCGTCGTAGACCATGTTCAGGAATGGGAACTCGCCCATTTCCTCTCGAACCCTCTTCAGCAGAGCGTTCGAGATCGTTCCCGGCATGCAGGTGAACGGCATCACCGCCACAATGCCCGCCAGCCCCTTCTCCATGAAGTCTATCGCCTTGCCGACGGTCATGATCGCCTCGCCCTCGAAGCTCCTGTGGACGTACGGCGAGGCCTTGACTAGTACCTCGTTGCTCGTGGGCTCTTCGAAGTTGCGAAGGAATCCATGGAATACGTGAGTCAGCTCGTGCTCCTGGCGCTTCATGTATGCGTCTTTCAGGTGGTTCTTGAGCCACAGACCATAGTCGCACGCCAACCAGGAGCGCATCGCCCGGCGAACATTGCGGTAAAGGAACCATTCGAGCAGTGGCGCGGCCCATACCTCGCCGCCGAGATCTTCGATCTTGCGGACGACATCCTGGTTGCTGAAGGCGTTCGCCCGCACATAGAACTCGCCGACGTAACCGATGATCGGCTTCTGCACCGATCGGTCCACCTCGACGGCCTCGAAGAGCTTCCGAGCCTCTTTCAGCGCATTGACCAGACTGCCCTCGCTCTTTATTGCGTCGTGAATGAGCATGACCGACTTGTCGAATGCCTTGTCCGCCGAGCCCTTGACGACTTCATAGGGCCGAGTTTCGCGAACGGCTTTCTCCAGCAGGTCAACCGCCACGATGCCCTTCCAGCCCCAATCCAGGAGCTTGCGGCCAACGATGCCGATGTCATTGTAGAAGCTAGCCGCCTGATTCGGCGCGTAAATTGGGACATCGGGATACCCGAGTTGATCCAGCACCATTCGCTGGAGAGCATTGTACTGCCCGAATCGGCAAGGCCCTCCCGAGCCTCCCATGAAGAAAGCGTACTTATCCCGATCGAAATCCGGGCGCTTGACGAACTTAACCATATCGCCGGTTGTGACGATGCAGGGGAAGCACTCCTTGCCGGTCGTGAACTGCCGTCCCCACTCGAGGGTCTCTTCGTCGGGCTCGGGAAGTACCTCGGCCTTCATGCCGCATGCTTCGAAGGCGGCGGCAAGTGCATACGCGTGACCGCTCATATTCGGAACGAGCACCGTTCGATCACTCCCGGATTCGATGTTCAACGGCCTGAAATGCCTGCTCCCGGACGCCCGTCCGTTTGCATTCTGGAGGCTGTCCATGAATGCCTCGCAGCGAGTGATCATCCCGGCATCCGCGCTGTGTTCGTCAACCTCGATGACCAGGCAGGGCTTGAGTCCCAGCCGCTCGCGGAAGAACTTATGGACGAATGAGTCCGGCCCGCAGCCGAAGTTTGTGAGGTAAAGCGGGTAAAGCCTGGCGTCATCGAATACCAACTCGCCTGCCGAGAGAATCTTCTGCCCATAACGCCAGTACATGTTCTTCCAGTCGTCGGGCAGGCGAACGGAGTCGAGCGGCAGGAAGTCCACCGGGATACATCGGACGCCCATCTTGCCTAGCTTTTTGGGAATTTCCAGGTTTGCACCCGGATCGCAGGTATTGTAAGCGCGACCTATGACCACGATGGCCTTCTCGTCCGAACGAATTGCTTGAAGCACTTCCGCCCCGCGAGCTGATAACTTCTTCTGGAATTCAGCCTGATTCGCCTCGCCCGCCATGACCGCCCGAGCGACTTCCGACTTCGACCTCCCGAGGGTCTTGCCGACCTCCGACAAGGCGGAAATCAGGTGCTTACGCCCGTGCTGCATGTAGACCACCGGCTGCAGGACCTTCATCCCGGCGGCACTGAAGTCCACCGCCGATTTGATGGTGTATGGAAGACTCTGGACGTATGGGCACACGAAGCTGTCCGTCATGCGCTTATCGGGCAGGTTGAGGTTGATCACGCTGGGCAGGAAGATATAGTCAATCTCCTTATCCAGCAGGTTCAGCACATGCCCGAGCGCGACTTTCATCGGGAAGCAGGTTTCCGCGACGGAACGCTCAGCCCCGTCGTGGATGATCCGCTTGGTGGTCGGGTCGGAGACGACTACCTCGCAGCCAAGCTCATTGAAGAACGCCTGCCAGAATGGGTACAGCTCGTAGAACAGGAGCGCCCTCGGCATCCCGATTCGGATCGCTCCGGCTGATGGGGCTTCCGACGGCGCGTACGGCGCAAGGAGCATTTCCTCCCGCTCGGCAAAGTGGTCGGGAAACTCCGACTTGACCGACGCCCGGCGGTCAACATCATATTTCTCACACCGGCTGCCGTAAAATAGAGGCTTCTCACCCTCGACCATGACCCGGTTGATCTCACAGTGATTCGCGCATTCCTTGCACTCGAAGGAGGTAATCTCGTAGTGCTTCTTACTCAGGTCAAAGCCCTTGAACTGGCTTCTTTGCCCCGGACCGTCGGGGCCCTGGCCCTTATCTTCCTCCATGGCGATGCACGCGCAGCCGATAGCGCCCGTAACTTCATGATGGTTCGGGACGATGATCGGCTTACCGGTCACCATCTCGAAGGCGGCAATGACCCCCTTGTTCGCCGCGACCCCTCCCTGGAAGAAGATCCTATTACCAACGAGCTTAGTGCCTACAACGCGGTTGAGGTAATTCCGCACTATGGAGTAACTCAGCCCGGCGACCAGCTCCTGGGTCGAAGCGCCCGCCTGCTGATTCCGGACAAGCTCGGTTTCCATGAAAACCGTGCATCGCTCGCCCAGGTTCACCGGCGATTCCGAGGAAAGCGCGAGGTCGCCAAACTGCTGCTTGATGCTGATGTCCAGCTTCTCCGCTTGCTCCTCCAGGAACGAGCCAGTACCCGCGGCGCAGACCTTGTTCATCTCGAAGTCAACGATTGCGCCGTTCTTGAGACTGATGTACTTTGAATCCTGGCCGCCGATCTCGAATATGGTGTCAACTTCACGGTCTATCTCGGCAGCGGCCC
>DASRZD010000470.1:0-2187 GCA_035686805.1 Armatimonadota bacterium | reverse complement strand
GGACTATGGTTCATGGTGCTTAGTGCATTGTGCATAGTGCTTAGTGCATAGTGCTTTGTCGGACGAGTCAGACAAGTCGGACGGCGAGCTAATTCTACCACGACTAGCTTGCTTGTTCAAATGAACAAAAGACCAGGCATTCCGTCTATACGGTCGAACTCGAGTTCAGTGGGCGAATGGCCCGAATAACCAAGAAAGAGAGTGATTTTGATGAAGTCAACAAAAATGATTGCGCTGTTGCTGATTGTCCTTCTGGTAGTCTCAGCGGCCGGGTATGCCCAGGAAGCTGCAAAGGCGAAAGGGCAGAAGGCACAGGCCCTGGCGGCAAACGGCAACCAGGCGCAGGCTATGACGCCGGATCAGCGCCGAGCGCATGCGGCGGCGATGGCCAGCCTGACCAGAGTGCTCCTGCCTCCGGGGCCGAAGGAATTCATGAGATTTGCGACTGCATTGAACTTGACCGAAGAGCAGAAGCAGCAGGTCAAGGCCCTGTATGAGGCGTTCGGCAATGCGCTGAAGGCGTCGGCCCCGCCAAGAGCGGAGGCGTTGAAGGGCGTTCTGGATGCCTTGAAGCAGCCGTCTCCGAACAAGGGCGACCTTCAGGCGGGTGCTGCCAGGGTACTGGATACCGACAAGATTATTTCGGACGCCGAGTTCGACTTCTGGATCGGGCTGAAGGGCATCCTGAATGTCCAGCAGCAGACTGCCGCTCAGAACTACCTGCAAAAGAGAGTCATGGGTGAGCTTGGCGGCGGCAGGCAGGGTGGACCTGGCGGACCTCCACCTCAGCAGTAAGATTTCGTTGAAGGGTATGCAGACCGGAGAAGGGTCGGCCGATGAGGCCGGCCCTTTCTTCATTTCAGCGTCCATCGGTTGCGGCTGCGATGCTCGTTTCGTTGATCGTCAATCGGTTGAGTCCCGGGCGTGCGCCGATGGATGCAACCGAGACGAGCCGCGCTACCCCAACCGTATGACGCTCCTTCGGCTTGACCGGTGCGGGGAAGTGTGATAGGATTTGCTGAGCTTGCAGGTTATCAAAAGCGAACCTTCGGCATGCCCTCCTTCGCTAAAGCCACGGTAGTGGTCACAAGCCTCGGAGCGTGGGGGCTGCCTCAGATGGTGCAGAAGTTCTATTCCATCAGGAGCGGCGATCAGGTCAAGCGGGCGATGGTAGTGGCGTCGTTGTTCGCGCTGGTGGTCACGCTCGGCGGGTACTATACCGGCGCGCTCACCCACCTGAATATCCCGCCGTACAGTGCATCCCAAGACGTGCCCAAAGTACACACGGTCGTTACTATTCCCGAGCCAATCAAGGAGGCCCAGAGGCCGCCCAGCCAAGGGATCAACCTGCCGGTCTTCCGCATAACGGCTGCGACGCAAGCGCCCTCCGCAGGGTTTGTGTACACCGACAAGGGCCAGCTTCCATTGAAGATGGGCCCGGACAGCATGCCCATCATGGACAACGGGAAGCCGATCGTTGACTGGGACCGGTGGATACCGAAGTACCTCATGGAGAAGCTTCCACCGTGGGTGATGATAGTGATCGCCCTACTGGTCTTCGCGGCATCCATGAGTACCCTATCCTCGCTTGTGCTGGTCTCCAGCTCGGCGATAGCGATGGATCTATATGGCGGAATATTGCGACCTAAGGCCGAGAAGGGAAGCGTGCTGATCCTGATGCGGGTACTGTGCGCATTGTTCGTCGCCCTGTCGCTGATGATAGCCCTCAAGCCGCCGAGTTACATCATCACGCTCATGGTCATCTCATGGGGCGTGCTGGCCGGCTCATTCGCAGCTCCTTACTTCTACGGGCTCTACTGGCGGAGGGCGACTACCATCGGTGCGTGGGCAGGGATGGTCGTCGGCGTGGGAGCAGGGGTCTATCTCTACAAGAAGCTGGGCGTACCCGGAGTGCCGGTTGCAGGCGCGGTGTCCATACTCCTGCCCTTCCTGGTCGTTCCGCTGGTCAGCCTGGTAACAAAACCGCTCGATATGAAGTTCTTAGACGGCGTCTTCAAGGGAACGCCGAAGAAAGAAACCTGATCCGAGGAGGCACATATGAGAGTTAAGCAGCTATCCATATTTCTGGAGAACCAGTCCGGACGGCTGGCTGAGGTCCTGGGAGCGCTCGGCCAAGAGAACATCAATATCAGGGCGCTCTCGCTGGCCGACACTTCGCGGGCATCA
>DASRZD010000469.1:0-6614 GCA_035686805.1 Armatimonadota bacterium | reverse complement strand
GAGGCCTGGTGGCACGGTGAGGTCATTGACCGCCCGCTGCTTCAGGTCTTCGCGCCGAAGAAGGACGCCCCGTCCGATCCCGCGCCGACTCCCGTTTCACCCAGGCACAGGGTGATGGACGTTGACTACCGCATCCGTGCGCTGGAATGGGATATGGCTCACACCTACTATGCCGGCGATGCATTCCCCTATCTGGATACTCACATAGGCCCGGGAACGCTGTCTCTCTATCTCGGATCGCAGCCCGAGTTCCACGACAACACAGTCTGGTACCACAAGTGCGTTATGGACATTCCATCGGCCAAGCCCCCGGTCTTCGATGAGAGTAATCCTTACTGGCAGGCGAGTCTGCAGATGGCCCGTGAGGCAGTCGAGCGGCTCGATGGCCGTGCGCTGGTCTCATTTCCCGATCTAATCGAGAACCTGGATACGATCTCCTCCCTGTTCGGCAACCGCGAACTATTGATGGCGCTGGTTGACTACCCTGAGAAGGTCCATGAGTTTCAGCGAGCCATCCTCCCTCTTTACGTCGAACATCACCGGCGGCTGCATGAGATCATCAAGGACGAGGTCGGCGGCTCGTGCTTCTCGGCGTTCCAGATCTATGGCAAGGGACGGATTGCCAAGCTCCAGTGCGATTTCAGCGCCATGATCTCGCCGCAGATGTTCGAGGAGTTCGTGAGCCCGTACCTGGCGGAGCAGTGCCGGCAGCTCGATCATACGGTCTATCACTGGGACGGGCCGTGCGCCCTCCAGCATGAAGGGCCGTTGCTGGCGATCAAGGAACTGCAGGCCATCCAATGGACCCCAGGCGCGGGGAATCCCGGCATCGGCGATAAGGTCTGGTGGCCGATGTACCATCGTGTGAGGGAGGCGGACAAATCGCTCATGCTGCTGGGGGTGACTCCGGACGAAGCCAAGGCCCTCGTAGAGGAGTTCGGCCCTGAGGGATTGGATATCCTTGTCAATGTGAAATCGGAAGAGGAAGCGGACGATCTCGTGAGGCAATCTCTCCAATGGCGCAAGAGGAAGTCTTGACTCCCCTGCGTAAACCTACTTTGTTTAGCTACCCATGACTAGTACTCATAAGCATATTCGTCGTATCATCTCCGTCCTCGGCAGCTTCCGGGGGATCGCCGCGCTGGTGGTCGTGTTCCTGCTGGGCGTCATCTACACCCCGAAGTCATTGACTACCGGCTGGCCGATATTCCTTACTCTGCGCACGCAGGGCGATATTCTGTTCGAGTACGCGGAGTACGGCATCCTGGCAACCGGCATGACGCTCGTGATCCTCGCGGGCGGAATTGACCTGTCCGTGGGCTCGGTGCTTGGCTTTGCGGCGACTTTCTTCTCGCTTCTGATGATCGGCTACGGCTGGAGCCCCATTCCGGCGATCCTGATCGCAGTCCTTGCCGGCGGGTTGTTGGGATCTCTGAATGGCTTCATCATCTCGCGGTTCAAGATGCAGCCGTTCGTTGTCACTCTGGCCATGATGGTCGCCGCCCGAGGGGCCGCCAAGTGGATATCCGCAGGTATAAAGGTCCAGCCGGGAGCGCAGGGATGGTACGCTCTCCAGAGCGGCAGCCCCGACTTCTATGCCTGGATGACGACTCGTCTCCCGGGGATCGGGCTTCAGCCGATCACCCTCATGTTCATCATCAATATCATCGCCATGCTGCTGGTCGTGCGGTATACTCGGTTCGGCCGGCACTTATACGCAATCGGCGGCAATGAGGAAGCCGCTCGGTTATCAGGAATCCAAATCTCCTGGTCGAAGGTCGCTGCCTATGCTCTTTGCGGGGCGATGGCGGCATTGGCGGGAATCTCGAACGCGGCCCGCCTGGAGCTCGGCGACCCCGAAGCGGGGTCAACCTACGAGCTGGATGCCATCGCGGCGGTAGTCATTGGCGGCACGAGCCTCATGGGGGGCAGGGGAGGCATGTTCTTCACGCTCATCGGGACTCTCATCATCGGATATATCAACAAGATTCTCAGCATAAACAACGTCGAGGAAGCATTTCGTCTGCTGGCGAAGGGCGGCATCATCGTGGCGGCCGTCCTCATCCAGCAGCGCAGGTCAGAATAAGGAGAGAATAATGGTCAGATACCGCGGTTTCGTAGTAGGATTGGCTATCCTGACGGTATTGCTGTCGGGATGCGGCAGGAAGGAGGTCGTCAAGCGAGGCACTGCCGAGAATCCCTGGATCATCGGCATGTCGCAGTGCAATCTTGGCGAGCCCTGGCGTGTTCAGATGAATAACGATATCAAGGCTGCTGCCGCCAAGCATCCGGAGCTCAAGGTGTTCTACAAAGATGCGCAGAACAAGACTCCGGCCCAGCAGGACCAGGTCCGTGAATTCATAGCCCAGAAAGTTGACCTCATCATCATCAGCCCGAAGGAGGCCCTTCCGCTTACCAAGCCGGTCGCAGAGGCCATGGACGTCGGCATACCGGTGATTGTGCTTGACCGGAAAGTGGACGGCGACAAGTACACCAGTTTCATCGGAGCCGACAACGTGAAGATCGGCCGTGAGGCGGGCAAGTACCTGGTGAAGATCCTTGGCGGCAAAGGCAAGATCGTCGAGCTGAAAGGTCTCATGACGAGCACCCCGGGTCAGGAGCGGCACAACGGCTTCATGGAGGGGATCAAGGGCAGTAAAATCGAGATCATCTTCAGCGCTGATTGTCATTGGCTCGAACCGGATGCTCAGCGGGAGATGAAGTCGGCGCTCAGCCAGTTCCCGCAGATTGATGCGGTCTATGGTCATAACGACCCCAGCGCCCACGGCGCGTATCTCGCCGCAAAGCAGGAGGGCAGGGGTCGCGAGAAGACGATCAAGTTCATCGGGATTGACTCGCTTCCGCATGAGGGTGTGCGCTATGTGAAAGAGGGCATCCTTACGGCGACATTCCAGTACCCGACGGGCGGCAAGGAAGCAATAGATAAGGCGCTCCAGATACTGCGGCGCGACAACGTGACCCTAGGAACGCGCATATTCACAAAGGAAAACGTTGACATGGGCGGTCTGCCGCTCTGAGAGACTTCAGGCTTTAGACTTTAGAACCGGAGGGAGTCATGGCTTACTTACGCCTTCTATCTGTGTTTTTCTGTGTAGTCTGTGTTCTTATCGCTGCACAATCGCACGCAGTGATGAGCTTCGATTTCGAGGACGGCACGCTTCAGGGCTGGACCGTCGTCTCCGGCGATGCCGGCAAGCAGCCGGTGGACAAGGATGACGATCGCTACGGCGGCAACTTCAACAAGCAGGGCAAGTACTTTATCGGCACGTATGAGAACCTCAAAGACGAGGCCGAGGTCGAGTACCGGTCACCCGAGTTCACTCTGACTACCGGCAAGATCAGCCTCCTTGTCGGCGGCGGGAATCATCCGGGCGGGGAGTACATCGCCCTCTGTGGTACCGATGGCACGGAACTCATTCAGAGCACCGGCGCGAACTCGGAATCCATGCGCAGGCAGATCTGGGACGTCTCGCAGTACAAGGGGCAGACCGTCTACCTGAAGATCGTGGACAAGGTCACAGGCGGCTGGGGGCACATCAATGTGGATGATATCCATGAGCTGACCCCCGAAGAAGAGGCCGCCATCGAGGCCGAGCGCAAGGAACGCCAGCTTGCCCGGGATCAATGGCTGGCCGATCTGATGAAGCCATCGGCTCGCAAGGTTTATCGGGGCAAAGAGACCATTGATCTTGCCATGCCGCTTGGAGGAATCGGCGGAGGGAATATCGCTATCTGCGGAGATGGCGCATTCCGCCAGTGGCAGATCTTCAACAAGGTGAACAGCGGCTGCATCGTGCCGGGGCAGTTCTTCGCCGTGTGGGCGAAGCCGGCTGACGGCAAGCCGGTCGCCCGACTCCTCCAGACTCCCTCTATCGAGGGCATGACCGAGATAGCCGACACCGAATTCATCGGCGAATTCCCGATTGCCGAGATCAAGTACAAAGACTCGGCGCTCCCGGTGAACATCAGTATGGAGGCTTTCTCGCCGTTCATCCCCATGAACTCGAAGGACTCGGGGATTCCGGGCATCTTCTGCGTCTTCAAGGTCAAGAACCCCGGCTCGAGCGAAGTCTCCGTTTCTCTGGCTGCCTCTCTCCAAAACGCCGTCAACTACGATGGCCGAAGCCCCATCAACGGTGTGTACAATGATTGCTACGGCGGCAACGTAAACAAGCTCGTGAGGCAGGACGGCATGACGGCGATCGAGATGTCGAATCGCGGCCTGCCTACCGATGAGCACCAGTTCGGCACTATGACCCTGGCAGCTCTGTCGGATGCAAGCTCATTGGCGGCGTGGGATGAGCCGGCTGACCTGTGGGCCGATTTCTCGAA
Organism: Armatimonadota bacterium; assembly: GCA_035686805.1. Taxonomy (GTDB): domain Bacteria; phylum Armatimonadota; class UBA5829; order DTJY01; family DTJY01; genus DASRZD01. The sequence continues at coordinate 2,261 of DASRZD010000469.1, read as the reverse complement.
GGACGGGGCATTCACCACCACCTATAATGAGCCCAGTCTGAAGGGCCGAACCTGGAACGGGGCGCTTGCGGCTCCGCTTACCCTGAAGCCGGGGCAGGAGAAGTCGGTCGTGTTCCTGATTACCTGGCACTTCCCGAACTATTATGCGGATTACGACAAGAACCTGGCGCAGTATCGGCTGGGCAGGCAATATAGCAACTGGTTCAAGGACGCGGGGGAAGTCGCCAAATATATGGCTGCGAACTATCCCAGACTCTCGAAGGAGACGCGCCTCTTCCGCGACACTCTCTTCGACAGCAATCTTCCTTACTGGTTCACTCAGCGAATCTCCGCGCCCGCGAGCACCCTGACCAGCCAGGTCTGCCTGTGGATCGAGGACGGGGGCTTCCATGCCTTCGAGGGCGCGGGCTGCTGCCCGATGAACTGCACGCACGTGTGGAACTACGAGCAGACGCTCTCATGCCTCTTCCCCGACCTCGAGCGGAATATGCGGCATACCGACCTGAAGATTCAGCAGGAGCCTTCGGGGGCGATCAGGCATCGGACGGTGCTCCCGGTCACCGCCCCGAGGGGAAACGGCCCGTTCGTTGACGGCCACCTCGGCACCATCCTGAAGAGCTACCGAGAATACCGTCTTTCGGCCGACCGGAAATGGCTCGATGAGATGTGGCCGAACATCAAGTTGGCGATGGATTTCGTCATCCGCGACTGGGATCCGAATGCAGACGGCGTGCTGGTGAATGAGCAGTGGAACACCTACGATGCCGCTATGTATGGGCCCAATACGTTCATCGGAACGCTGTATCTGGCGGCACTGCGGGCGTCCGAGGAAATGGCGAAGATCGAGAATGACCCCGATTCTGCACGCTACCACTCGCTCTTCGAGTCGGGCAGCGGACTCCTCGATAAGGCTCTGTGGAATGGAGAGTACTATATCCACATAGATGCCAGGAATGAGGACACCCCTGAGTGGATCGCTCAGGATTGGCCGAAGGAAAACCCGCCCGCCAATCGCCCCTACGGCACCGGCTGCCATGCCGATCAGCTTCTCGGCCAGTGGTGGGCGAACATACTCGATTTGGGCTACCTCTTGCCGCAGAATAGGGTGGATACGACGCTCGATTCGATCATGAAATATGACTGGCGCTGGGACTTCAAGGACTTCGTTCAGTCGCCACGGGTATTCGCAGGCGACTGGGATATGGGCCTGCTCTGCTGCACCTGGCCCGAGGGCGGTCGCCCCGCCAACCCGATCCTCTATTGTGACGAGGTTTGGACCGGCATCGAGTACGAGGTCGCGGGCCACTTGATCCGCGAGGGCAAGATCAGGGACGCAGCCCAGATCGTGAAAGCCATCGGCGACCGGTACAACGGCATCCCGAGAGCGCCGTTCAAGCGAAATCCATGGGATGAAATCGAGTGCGGCGAGCATTATGCGCGGGCGATGAGCAGTTGGGCAATGCTCCTCGCGGCTCAAGGGGTCTCATACTGCGGGCCGGACGGCTCGATCAGCTTCAACCCGGTCATGCAGCGGGAGAATCACCGCTCATTCTTCAGCACCGCCGAAGGTTGGGGGACATTCGCTCAGCAGAGGGCCACAAGGACTCAGATTGATACGCTCGACCTGAACTATGGGACGCTGGTCCTGAAGAAGCTGACGTTCACATTGCCCGACGGCATTCAGCCGGGATATGTGCTGGTAGCGATTGGGAGGAAGTCATTGAAGCTCGAGAGCGAGCAGGACGGTTCGGCGCTCACCATCACCCTAAACGAGCCGATCACCATCCAATCCGACAAGCTCTCGGTGCGGATGGAGTGGTAGAGCTCAGGGGCGGAGCCTCATCCTGCTACAAATACAACTGCAGAAGTGGCAGCCCCGCCCCAAAACGTTCTAGCGGTACGGGCAGTTCCCGCAACCGCCTCTGCCCTTGGGGCCTGTGCCGTCACAGACTCCCAAGATGCAGATCTTGGTCGCCTGAATCCCGCCGCTAACCGACTTTCCGGTTACCTTGACCGTCTGTCCAACTTGGAGATCCGCGAAAGTTGCGGCCTCGCCGGCCTTCAGGATGATAGTGGAATCGGTGACGAATACCGTCTTGTCCGCCACTACCAGTGTCTTCGCTGCGCCGTCAATTGACGAGATTGTGCCTGTAAACTGGATCACCGCAGCGGCCAACACCGGCAGGGCTATCGCCAAGAGAACAAGGATGCTTAGCCTCTTCACCCTTATCACCTCCTCGCTCGGGTTTATCTATTAGACT
>DASRZD010000468.1:0-6851 GCA_035686805.1 Armatimonadota bacterium | reverse complement strand
AGGCTACCTTCCCATCGTCCAGAATACCTATTGCCGAGGAGACGCCGTCGCGGCCCAGGAGGCCTTTGCGCCTGTAGACTATGCGGATAGCGGCATGGTGTTCGTGCGATTCACAGGCAAGGGCAAGCTGATCGCCCAGATATCAGTCACCGTGCCTGCGCCGCTCACCGGGGCGAACGGGCTTGTAAAGGACTCCCAGGGCCACGCTCTCCTCTGGTTCGATGAGAATTGGAAGTGGACTGTGGCCGCACAAAGGGTATTGACGACTCTTTCGCCCGACAAACCCGTCTATCTCGCCATCCCCACCAAGCCCATCACGGGCGACCTCCCGAAGCTCGATGCCTCGATCTACGACGCCCAGCGTGCTAAGTGCATCCAGACCTGGCAGGCGCTCCTCAATGGCGGCATGCAGGTCGAGACCCCCGAGCCAGTCGTCAATAATGCCTGGCGCTCGCTCATCGTCGGAACGTTCATGCTCCTGAGCGGCAATGAGGTCCACTACAGCGCGGGCAACCAGTACGCGAAGATGTATGTCGGCGAGGGCGGTGACGCCATCAAGGCGCTCGCGCTCTGGGGCTATGAGTCCGACGCCCGCCGACTGCTCGTCCCGCTGATGGACTACAAGCGTAATGACCTGCTTTTTCATCAGGCGGGCAAGAAGCTTCAACTCCTTTCAGATTACTACTGGCTCACTCATGACGCCGGCTGGTTCAAAGAGCAGAAGAACCGCATGGCGGTGCAGGTAAACCGCCTTGTGGATGGCCGCGAGAAGGATACCAAGCTTGCGCCCAGGGAGAGCTACTGCGGCGACATCCACACTCAGGTCTACTCGCTCAATTCCAACGCGAACGGCTGGTCGGGCCTGCATCATTTCGCGGCAGCGCTCGAAGATACGGGGAATCATGCCGAAGCTCAGCGGCTCACGGCGGCGGCGAACGAATGGAAGCCTCGTCTGCAGGAAGCTGTTGACAAGAGCATCCGCAAGGACGTGAATCCGCCGTTTGTCCCAATGGCCCTCTTCGGCGAGGAGCAGCCTTATGATCCCCTCACGTCAGTCAATCTCGGCGGGTATTGGGATCTCGTCGCGCCGTATGTTCTGGCGTGCGGCTTCTTCCCCTATGATTCGCAGGAGGCTCACTATATCACGGACTACCTGGAGACGAACGGCGGCCTGATGATGGGCATGGTCCGCGTCCGCCCGCAGTCCGACCTCTGGGCCGTCGCTCAGGACATTGATGATCTCTATACCCTGCGCTATGTGCAGGTGATCCTCCAGCGCGACCAGGTTGATCGGGCGCTGGTCAGCTTCTACGGCAAGCTCGCTCAGGGGCTCACGAGGGATACCTTCATCGACGGCGAGGGCTCATGCCCCATGCCGCTGGACGAGTTCGGCCGCCAGATGTACCTCCCGCCGAACAGCGCCGCCAATGCCTTCTTCCTGAACATGCTGCGGAATGTGCTCGTTCAGGATTGGGATATGGACGGCGACGGAACGCCCGAGACCCTCCGCCTGATGTTCGCCACCCCGAGGCGCTGGCTCGAGGACGGCAAGACCATCAAAATCGTCCGTGCCCCGACCGCCTTCGGGGAAGTCTCCGTCACCATGCGCTCGAACCTCAAGAAAGGTGAAGTCATCGCCGATGTCTCTGCCCCATCACGCGCACCCAAGCACTTCCTCCTCCGCGCCCGTCTCCCCCAGGGTTGGAAAGTCACCTCCACGACGGTCGGTGCCAAGAAGCTCCCCGTAGACCCTACCGGCGCTGTAGACCTCACCGGCCTGACAGGCAAGTTCACGGTGCGGTTCGAGGTGCGCACGTAGCTTCGCAACGTGAGATTCTTCGTCGTCCAGGTGCATCTTATCTCATGAGATGAACGCGAACAGCCATTCCGAATCCGAGTTGGTAAAACGGGCGTTACACGATCTCGACGCGTTCGGTGAGTTAGTCGAGCGCTACCGTGCCTCCATATGCAGGCAGTGCCGCAGCTTCGTCCACGATCCGCATTACGCAGAAGACCTCGCACAAGAGACATTCATCCGCGCCTATCTCAAGCTCAGTCAGCTCCAGGATCCCGAGCGTTTCCCGAACTGGCTGCGGAAAATCGCGGCCAATGTTTGCAGGGAGTTCGTGCGCAGTCCAATGAGGCGCGAATCCGCCTGGGAGATTGTTCCCGATCCTGGCGAGAGCAATGTCCTTGCAGGCGATCTCATCCCCCATTTGGACGTGCTGCCAGACGAGTCCCGCGTCTGCGTTGAACTATTCTACCTCCGCCACCTGAGCTACAGGGAAATCGCGGAGGCGCTCGGCATCTCGGTTGGCTCCGTTAGGAATCGGCTGCATCGCGCCAGAACACTCTTGAGAGAGGAGATGGCAGACATGTCGCGAGGCGAGAAGAGCGCGTTCACGGCGCGCGTGATTGAGAGACTTGAGAGACTCAAAAACGGCACAGCATCCGAAAGGGCCTTGGCGGCCGGGGAGTTGAATGCGGCGCTTGGGATGGATAGAGCAGAATGGATGGTGTCGCGCCTGACGCAACCCGATCCGATGGAGCGCTCGTTCTTCATCCGGCGGTCGCGGAGAATCCATTCGCCGAGGGTGCGCGATGCCCTCGTCCACATCCTCCTGAATGACGAATGGGAGGAGAATAGGATAAAGGCCGCAAGCGCCTTGGTAGCACAGCAGGATCCATCGGTGATCTCGTATCTTCGGCAAGTGATGGAGTCGCCGGAGACTCCCAGGGATGTCGGGTTCGCGGCGAAATCTGCGCTCAGGCAGTTGGAGAAATCGGAGCCTCCAGGCCCGGACAAAGTCGGCGCGCTTCGGAAGGACATCTCGATCGCTGCTGTTGACAGGAAGTCGCGCCTCGAACTCCTTATCCGACTCAAAGCTGCGTTACTCGATCCTCAACCGCAGGTCCGTACGCGGGCACTCAGGGCGCTCGGCGAACTGGGCGATAAGCGCGCAGTCCCAATGATCGTGAAACTCCTCGCCGATCCGTCCCCGGGCATCCGGCAGGCGGCTGCGCAGGTCCTCGGAAAGCTAAAGGGCAAGTCCGCGGTTTCGGCGCTGGCGAGAATTGCCCGGGACTCAGACGATAGGATAATGCTCCAGAGCGTAGTCGCGGCACTCGGCGAGATTGGAGATCCGGTCGCGGTTCCCGAGTTGATCTCCATCTTGGACCGGACAACGGATTACACTCTCGTGGTCTTCACTATGAGGGCGATTGAGAGCGTCAGTCCAACTGAATATCTGACCGAAATCGGGGCGGTGGTCGAACGCCTGGAAGAGCGGATGCCGGACAAGCCGATTTGGGGGCACTGGGCAGGTATTCTGGCGAAAGCGGCGGATGAAAGGCATGTTCCGCAGATCGTCTCCGAACTGGAAAAGCAGCCCGGCAACGCCCGTCTGATCGAGGCCCTTGGCAGGATTGGGGACATCCGAGGATTGGATATCCTCACCCGGAACTTGATGGCAGGCAACTCCCGAATCGAGGCCGCGTATGCACTCGCTAGGCTTGGCGAGCCGGGCCTTGATGCTCTGCGCGAGGCTCTCAGAAGCGTGGATCCGGTAACCCGAAATGCGGCGACAAGGCCGTTCGTCTTCGCGGGCGTGTGCGACGAAGCGGCTTTCCGAATACTCGCCGACCTCGCCGACAACGACCCGAACTCGGCGGTTAGATTCTACGCGAAGGTTGCTCTTTTCAGAAAGAAACGGATCACGGCCGCCCAAGAAGGAAGTTAGCGCTTCTCGGAGAACCTCTCAATAGAGGAATCTACCATGGGTTCGGACCTCAAATCCTCCCTTTCTGCCAACTTCGGTTTCCATTCCTTCCGGCCTGGGCAGGAGGAAGCCATCCAAAGCATCATGGATGGAAAGAATGCCTTGGTCGTCATGCCGACCGGCGCGGGGAAATCGCTGGTCTACCAATTTGCCGCACTCCATCAGCCCGGTGTCACCCTCGTGATCTCTCCTCTCATCGCCCTGATGAAGGATCAGGTCGAGAGTCTGGACCGGCATCGGATTCCGGCGACCTACATCAACAGCGCTCTTCAACCTGCCGAGCAGACCCGGCGGCTCCAGGAACTCGCCAAAGGGGAATATCGTCTCGCCTATGTTGCTCCCGAGCGTCTGCGCAGCGTGTCTTTTCAGCAAGCCGTCAGTCGCATCTCCGTTGGCCTGCTGGCCGTGGACGAAGCGCACTGCATCTCGGAGTGGGGGCACGATTTTCGCCCGGACTACCTGCATATCGCAGCGTTTTGGGAGCAGATAGGCCGGCCCGTCACTACAGCCCTCACCGCCACGGCGACTGTCCAGGTCCAGGACGAGATTGTGCGGCTGCTGGGGTTGACCTCAGCCGAACGCATCGTCACCGGCTTCAACCGCCCGAACCTCAGCTTTCGGGTGCTTTACGCCCGTGAAGACATCGGCAAGCTGCAGGCACTGAGAGACCTTCTTAAGTCTGTACCCGACGGAGGCAGTATCGTCTACGTCGGCACCAGGCGCGAGGCCGAGGAGACATCTGATTTCATCCGAGATGTGATCGGCATAGAATCAAGTCATTATCACGCAGGCCTCGACCCCGAGATTCGAAATCGGGTTCAAGACAAGTTCATCTCCGGGAAATTGCCCGTTGTTGTCGCCACCAATGCCTTTGGGATGGGGATTGATCGCCCGGACGTTCGACTGGTGGCACATTACTCGCTTCCCGCCACCCTGGAGGCTTACTACCAGGAGGCGGGCCGAGCAGGTCGGGACGGTCAGCCCGCTCGAGCAGCGCTCATCTACTCGCCGAAAGACCGCGCGCTCCAGGAGTTCTTCATAGGCAATGATGCGCCCGACGAGGACGAAATGCGTGAGATCTACAGGGCCTTGCAGACCGGCAGCAAAGCCGAGGGATGGACGACAACCGATGGGCTTTCGCTCTCGACCGGCCTGGAACAGGTGAGGGCGAAGGTGGGTCTTTCCCAATTGGAACGTGCAGGCGTCATCGAGCGACTAGGAGATGAAGGCCAGCGGATGCTAGTGCGGCTCAACGATTGGGACCAGGCTGCAGTCACCAAGACCATCCTTGGCCTGGAAAGGCGTCAGCGCTACCGATTCCGCCAGCTCGATCAGATGGTGGCATACGCCGAATCGAATGATTGCCGGCGACGCATAATGCTCGATTACTTCGGCGATCGCAGCCCCGCTGACGCCGAACAGTGCTGTGACAATTGTATGGTTCAGCGCTCCACCGCCGAGCCGCAAACTCTCCCGAAATCCGATCTGACCGCCCTCTTCATCCTCGATTGCTTGCGCCGCATCAAATGGGAGGTCGGCCGGATCAAGCTGGCCCAGATATTGAAAGGCTCGAAGGCGCAGGATATCAGCCGCTTTGGCTATGACAAAAACCGCCACTATGGGCGGCTGAAGGATCTCTCGCTGGACGAGATTAAGAACATGATTGACCAGTTGACCAAACAGAGCTATATCAAGACCATCGGCGGCAGTCTGCCCGTCCTCAGCCTGACGCCCAAGGGGGAGGAGGCTGTTCGGGCGAGAACCGCCATTCCTCTCAAGCGGTCTGTTCTCATACAGACCAAGGGCAACGACGAGATCGCCGTGTGGATGGGTCGCTCACATCCCAAGCCTCTATCCGGTCCCTGGCATGCCGGGTGGGCGCTCGGATTCCATAGCCGGTTTGCCGGTTCAGATTGGAGCCGCAGTGGGGTGGGCGACCTGGCTTTCCGCTTGAAGTACAAGAGCGATTTTGCCGCAGTGCAGCCCCTCGTGAAGGAGATCATGGCCCTGTTTGCCGAACACCCTGAATTGAAGGACGTGGACGCCCTTGTTCCGGTCCCGCCCTCCACGGCTCGGCCCTTTGATCCTGTTAAGATCATGGCTGATGCTTTGAGCAGGCATCTTCGGGTACCGGTTGCGCCGGCTCTGACCAGGAATCGCCGAGCATTGCCGCAGAAGCAGATGAATACTCTGGCGCAGAAGCGCGCAAATGTGGCTAAGGCGTTTGCAGTGCAGGGGGAGATCACTGGGAAACGACTCCTGCTCCTGGATGACCTCTTTGATTCGGGGGCGACGCTTGAAGAGGCGGCAAATATGCTGACTAAGGCAGGTGCGGGGCGCATATGCGTCCTGACCCTCACTCGGACGATTCATTCGGATGCATGAAAGGATAGTATGAGCAAGGTACACTGGCTGGCACTGAGCATGACGCCCGGCATCGGCGGCGCGACCGCCCGCAAACTCGTCGAGAGCTTCGGCAGCATAGAAGCGGCCTTCGATGCGCCCGACGAGGAGTTGCTCCAGATCCCGCGCGTCACTGCTGCAATCGTCGAGGGCCTTCACGCCGTCTCGCTCGAGGCGCTGGAGTATGAGTTGACGTCAATGGATGACGAAGGCGTATCAGTGCTGACCTGGGACGATGATGATTATCCGGCGAATCTGCGCCGTGCAAGTGATTCGCCACCCTTGCTTTTCGTTCGCGGAGGGCTGTCTGCCGCTGATGAGAATGCCGTTGCCATAGTCGGCACTCGCGAACCCGCCACGGCATCAGCCGCACTCGCGGAAACCCTCGCTCGCGGACTGGCGGAGCGAGGGCTGGCCATCGTAAGTGGGCTGGCGCTCGGCATAGACACGGCCGCTCATCTGGGAGCACTCCAGGCTGATGGAGGGCGTACTCTGGCGGTCCTCGGTTCGGGTCTGCGAGTCATTCATCCGCGTGAGAACTCCTCGCTTGCCGAGGACATCATGAACCATGGCGCTCTGCTTTCCGAGTTCCATCCCGGCGCTCCACCCAGCGGCCCGAACCTCATGGCTCGTGATCGAGTTGTGAGTGGGCTAAGTCAGGCGGTGATC
>DASRZD010000467.1:0-2420 GCA_035686805.1 Armatimonadota bacterium | reverse complement strand
ATTCGGATTTGGTCCGAATGGGACCCAGTTGAATCCGGTTGATGCTGCAATGCAGCATGCCGTAGTCACGGGCAGGCAGCAACCAGCCATGCCGCAGCAGCCTGCACGGGGCGGCAATCCGCTCTCCCAGGCCGCCGGGATGGTTGGCCGTGTGGGACAGTCCCTCACGGGCGGGGCTCCACCGACGCCGCAGGGCGGCAATCCATTCTCCCAAACCGCAGGAATGCTAGGTCGCGTTCCGCAGTCCCTGACGGGCGCTGTGGTGCCGCGGGTTGATCAAGCGAACGCTTCGAGGGCAAGGATGGAGATGGACAGGCTTGCCGGTCCAGCTGTGCCTGCTGCTTTCCCGAATCTTGTCGGGGATCCGGCTTTTATGGGGGATCCGAGGAGGGAGGAGGCTAGGAATGCCGAAGCTCGTGCAAACGGATATTTGCCTAAACTTCCCGAGAACCAAGGGCAGTCAGCAGCACCACAGTCGCAACAGGCACCGCCACAGGGCGGAAATCCGTTCGCTCAGACTCTCGGAATGCTGAGCCGCGTTCCGCAGTCCCTGACGGGCGGCGCGCCGCGACCGCCGACTGAAGATTTGGATTTGGAATCGGCATTCAATGCGTGGCAGGCGAGAGGTCCGGCGCAGCAAACGCCACAAGCTCCGCAGCCTCCTCAGTCGTCGCCTCTGCCGCAGATCGGTCCTCCTGGGCAGGGGTACACGTCGCCGTATCAGGCCCCGTTTCAGAATCGGACTTCGTCACGCCCAGCGCCGCTTGATCCGAGAAGCACTCAGAACGCAGCCCAGCAGACAAATCCTTATATGGGCATTCCTGGACAGGAAGGCTTCGGGAGCCTGAGTCCAGAAGAACAGAGTGCGACAATCGGTCAGATGAGCCCGGAACAGGTGCAGGCGTATGGAGCGTCTTTGGGTGCCGGGATTCCGGAAGTGACGATGCCTCCTCAACAACCCGGTCAGTCTCGTCAGCCATGGCAGCAAGGCCCCTATTATGATGCGATGTTCGATCTTGAGCAGAAAACGGGAATGCCCATGGGGCAAGCCGGGCCGCGTCAGGTTCCTCCGATGGGCCGGGCGGAAAAGGCGTGGGAGAGGGGCATGATGCAGAGTCCGGATGGAAGCAGGCAGGCTTCAGCAGGACAAGTTCCAGGGTCGTTTGGCCAAGTGAATCGTCTTGGCAACGGTGGCGGAGTCGCGCCACCGCAGCCGCAGCAACCGGCCCCAACGTCGGGCTACATGCCGGAAGGCGCCGCGGTCGGCACGCAGGAAGCACAGTTGATGGGAAGAATCCGTGACGCTCAGCAGACCACCCAGGGCGCCGGCCAGTTGCTTCCGATCGAAGCGGAAACGGAATTCGCGAATCAGATGCCTCAAGGTCAGTTCGGATCGATCGACGTTCCGGTCCAAGGGCTAGTCGGTTCGGATCCAAGCGGCATGGGATCGCAGCGACATCGACTGATCCCAGACGGCAAGGGTGGACTGGTCCCGATGCCGTTCAGTGGCGGCGTGATTCGCAAGTACACCGACGAGCAGAGAAGCGAGATGGCGGGTCGTCGCGCGAGGATGAAGGCCACCGAAAAGGCCATGACTGAACTCACCGGTGGGCCGCGAAAGAAGCGTCAGGAGCGTGCCGCCGAGGCTGCGATGATGCGGCGTGTCCGACTCGGCAAGCAAGCTCCTCCCGGAGGCATGCAGAACGACGCCCTGTGGCGCGCCGCGATGGGTGGGGACCAGAACGCCCAGAAGATGTTGATGCAGCGAGATAATCAAAACGCCATCCGAGGCGAGGCCGCCTTGGGACGGCAGCACGACCTCGACTTGCAGGAGAAGAAGGCCGCTGCGGATCTCGATCAGATACTCAAGCGAGACGAAGCGGAGGCTCGCCGGAGAAATGAACCGACCACGCTCGAGAAAGCTACGATTGAGGAGGCCGAAAAGGATCGTGTCCTGTCCGATGAAGATAGGGAAAAGGCTGACTTCCAGGCCGGAGTTGAATTCCAGGCGAAGGATTGGGGTCAGCAGAAGTCCGTGATTCAGAGCATTGTTTCCGCAGATGATCCTGTCGCGGTCGCCAAGAAGGCTGGCATCACCAAGGACGTTCTGCAAGCGATGTACGACGAGGATGAAGGAGAGACTTCCTTTTTGGGTGGCCTCGCGAAGTGGGCCGGTGGTACGCCTGCTGCATTTGGTGGCGATCCCACCTTTCCTGGTGCATTGCCATGGCGGAAGGGCAAGACTTTCTACAAGCGGAATCGCGAACAGCGGGCCGCCATCAAGGCCGCCTTGGATAGAATGTAATGCCGCTTCCGCCCCTCCCATCTCTCGGATCACGATCGCTCCCGGCTCTGAGTGCGCTCTCCCGGTCGAACGGCCGCGTGGGAAACCAGACGGTTCCCTACGAGGAACAGGAGAG
>DASRZD010000466.1:0-2202 GCA_035686805.1 Armatimonadota bacterium | reverse complement strand
TTGACGAACAAGGTTGCGAGGATTGCCCAGGTCGGCGCTCCCGGTGGATGCGGAATTCCGCCTGAGGCGGCCGCCATGGCAAACTCGCCGCTGTCATGGAACGTCACCGTCGGCACAGCATTCCACCACATCACTGCCAGGGTAACGATGAACACTCCAACCGGCAGGCAGATTGTTTTGCCCTTTGTAATGCTTTTCTCCGTGTTCTCTGTGACTCTGTGGTGAGCCTTCCGATTATATCATAGCTGGACTGACAGTGCCGAATAGGAGTAAACTGGAATGACAATGAAGACTGAAGACAATATCATCCGAATGCTGAAGAAGGCGCTGGCAGATCCCGCGCTCGTCCAGTCGTTCTCGGGTGTCCGCACCCGACTTGGCGATGGGCCGGGGGTTTCCGAGGAGCACTCCATCCTTACCCAGGCCTATGGATTTGCCTATGCCCGGCGGGCGCTTGCCGGCTTGCCGAAGGGAATGCTCCTCATCGGCCGTGACCCTCGTCCAACCGGCGAGGCACTTGCTTCGGCGCTCGCGAAAGGATTCCTCGCAGGGGCGGCATCGGCCAAGTGCCGGGTTCGGGTGATCAACCTCGGTATCATCACGACTCCTTTATTCCAAACCGCCGTCCGCGCGCTGAAGGCATCGGGCGGCGTGATGGTTACCGCAAGCCATAACCCGCTCAATGACAACGGCTATAAGTTTCTCACTGGCGTTCAGGCAGATTCGGCGGATGACGCTCCTCCGGGAGCGCTCCTCTCGGCATCGGTGATGGGAGATGTTGTTCAGGACGTCGGCTCCACGGCAGAAGGTAGTGTGGGCGAGTTCGCGGCATATATGCGCAAGGTCGGCGACAAGAAGGCCTTCGGCGCAGAAGACCATCAGCTCCGAGTGAAGGCCGAGCGCGCGTACCTCGATTTCCTCGGCGCAGAGTGGGGAGTTCAGCCTCACTGCCTGAAGCCGCTGGTCCTCGGCCCTGCCCTCCTCGATCCGAATGGAGGCGCGGCGTGCGGGATCGGCGCTCGCGTGCTGGAGCATTTCGGCGTTCGGGCAATCGAGGTCAACGCCGAACTCGGATATCCCGAGCATGCGATTGATACGGATGGGATTGATCCCGCGAGCGGCCGCCACATGCTTATTCGCGTTTCGAGGGCCGCTCTCCGAGCAGGCGGCAGGTTCGGGATCGCCTTCGACTACGATGCCGACCGCGGGAATATCGTGCTCCCAGGGCTCGATGAATCGGCCATTATCCATCCTCAGACCGTCGCCACCATGAACGTCGCACTCGCGCTGGCCCATCGGGAGATCGTGGGGCGTCCCGACAATCGGGACGAGCCGGCGATCGTGATGTCGGACGCCACTTCGGGATCGTGCGAGAAAGTGGCCTCATTCTTCGGGGCGAAGGTGTTCATGGTCGAGACGGGCGAGATCAACGTCGTCACCCGCATGCATCAACTTCGCCGGGAAGGCTACGACGTGCCGGTGGGCGTCGAGGGTGCGAACGGCGGGACGATCTTCGGCGAGGCCACCTGCCGCGACGGGCTTCAGACGGCGCTGTGTGCAGCGCTCGCGGATGAGCAGCCTGCGCTCGCGAGGCAGTGGATTCGCGTGCTCCGCAGGAACAACGGTCATGCGGTGAAGGGTGAAATCCTGCGCCTGCCGGAAGTCCTGTCGGGCGTGCCGGTGCACTTCAATCAGATGGAAAGCCTCCGAGGGCCGGCGATCCCACATGGCGAGTTGAAGGCACGAATCGAAAGCCAATTCGAGAGGATTGTCTGGCCTCAGCTATCCGATAAGTTCCGCTCCTACAAGTTCTTCAACTACGAGGGCACGAAGGTCGTCCGCAGGCGAACCGGCGATGAGACCGGCGGCTGGAGAGTGGTTCTGGAGGACGGCAAGGACCGTGCATTCGTCTTCGTCCGAGGCTCGCGCACCGAAGCCGGCGTCTGGCGGATGATCGTTGATGACCCTAACCCCACCCGCGGCCCCGAACTCCTCACCCTCGCATCGGGGATGATGCAAGAGGCGTTGAGATAGACATACCGCTCTTGCATTTTTCCGCAATTGTGGTATAATTCATGCAGAGGTGAAAAAACATGACAATCACCAAAGTATCTGAAAGAGGCCAGATTAGCATACCTGCCGCGGCACGTAGGAAACTGGGCATCAAGCCAAGGTCAAAGGTAAGCGTGGAAGTTGGCGAGA
>DASRZD010000465.1:0-2070 GCA_035686805.1 Armatimonadota bacterium | reverse complement strand
GACACGGTGACAGTGGTTCCGTTTCTGATGGCTCGGATGACGGCGGTGGAGACGCCGCGCCAGAGTCATCCACAAGATCCGATGACGGCGGTGGAGAGCCGGCGGCTCCAGAGCCCGCCAAGGCAACTCCTGTCGATGACGGATCAACCCCGATTCAGTTTCCCAACGCTCTAGCCAATATATTTGCCTCGCGGCCGAGTGAGCCCGGGCCTCCTTCCACCACTCGGGCTCCAGCGCCAGAAGTTGCTTCCGCGCCGGCCGCGGGCCCTTCTAAACCAGACTACTCCCTTGCCGTAACTGACCCCGAGGTGTTTGCAAAGCAGCTCGACGCCTATTACGAGGCGCGGCTCGAGGCAGTCAAGAGCGAGGGGATCAAGCCTGTCGAGGATCTCAAGCAGGAGCTTCAGAGAGAGCGCCAAGAGCACTGGCAGGGTGAGTTCCGGCGGGCCGCGATCGCAACGAACGAGTCAATGAAGCGGCATTGGGAGAACGTTCTTTCGAAAGATCCAGACTTCCGGGCAAACAAGGATCTCCAGGGCGCCGTTCAGGACATCATTGGATTCTTCGTTGACGGCGCAAAAGAGAGAGGCGACATCGCCTCGCTGCGCCTGGCGCAAGATCCGAAGTTCTACCGGCGCGCGCTCATCATCGCAAAGGACGAGCTCGACATGGGCAGAGCGAAGCACTACCGGCCCGGGGAGGGCCCGAGCATGGCCGGCCCGCAGGGTCGCCAGTCCGCCGGCCCCCGCGTGGTTGACGCCGATACCGAGGCTGCCATTGCGGAAGCCGCCCGCGAGGGATACCATTACACACCAGAGCAAATCGCAAAAGCTCTGAAAGCGCGCGGGAGGTGAGCGGTATGGCACAGGCGGCAACAGCGACGAAGAAGAAGGGCCGATTGACCGTCGATCAAGCGGCGGTCGATAAGCTCCGCGAAATTCAAGACAAACACCTTGACTCCATCCCGGCGAAAGTGAAGGCCGGGGAGCTCGACCCCGAGGCGATCTCGATTGAGGATCACGAGCTGCTTCGCCCGGTGAAGGCCGAGACCCTCCGCATTGCTCAGATCCTCGAGCCCTTGCTCAATGAGCATTACAGCCGCAACGGGAAGTACGAATGGGTGGTGAGTTTCTGGAAGCACGGCGCGCCCGAGACGCTCGGCGTTGGCGGCTTCCAGGTTCTTCGTCCCCACATGCTTTCGAAGATTTGGACCAAAGAACTCCAGGCCGCCGCGGGACTCCACGAGTTTGAGGGAGCCGTTTGCTGGGCCGGCCGAGGAAGGTTTGATCGGCATGTGATTTGTGCAAAGACAACGGAACTCAGGAAACGACAGTACGCCGCGCAAGAACAGCACCTACAGGAGCAGTTTGATTCAGTAGCACCACCAGATGACCAACCGGGAGTGCGCGTCGGTAATGTCGAGATCAACGAGACCGTTACGAAGGTCCCTTTACAGATGGGGCCGGTGTCGGATTCCCTGAGCGGGGATGATGAAGACTAGGCGTAACTAGGAGAATCAACATGCCAAAGCCCGTTGTAGCATCGAGCTTTCGGCGCAACAGCTTCCACGGCTCTGAGGATGTCGGCCAAACCTACGAAATTGGCGACTTCCTGACTGTAGACGCGGCGGACGGCCTCGTGCGCGAATGCGCAAATACCGACACCGTTTTCCTTGGCTTGGCCGAGGGTACGGCTTCCGGCGTCACCACGACCGCTGCTGTTGTGCATGAACTATTTCCGGGGGACATCCTCCAACTCGACATCTGGGATCTCCACGCGGGCGCGGCAGTCGATGCCTCGACCCTGGTGGAAGGCCAGATTTGTGGTGTCGTTCTGGTGTCCGGCGAGTGGTACGCAGAGATCGAGAACGATCAAAGCGGAGCCCCGAACTCGGCCATCTGCGATGCCGTTGCATTCATCAAGTCGCAGGGTCCTCTCCGCGACGAACAGTACGGAAACACGGTCTACCGTGGCCTTTTCCGCGTGCTCGAGGCGGTCTGCGTGACCGTCAACGGCGCGGCATAGGGGAGGGGGTAAATCATGGTAATGACCAATGCACAGTGGGTAAAC
>DASRZD010000464.1:0-2904 GCA_035686805.1 Armatimonadota bacterium | reverse complement strand
GGCTTAGCCTACATAGAGATCGACACCAAGTCGAGGGGTGTTAACTACGAGTTATACGAGAAGATAATGAGAAATGAGCGGACACCATTGGAGGAGATCCTGATGGGGGACGACCGGGATGACGAATGATCTCATTCCAGTGAACCACCGATCGGTCATCGCATGAGACAAAGATAGCCCGCCCCGCTCACCGACTGGTCCCAAAGCCAATCGGGCGGCTGCCGAAAGCTCATCCGCGAAGACCAGAGGATCAAGAGCGGCTGATTGGTCCCATCTGTCCCATCGGTCCCATTCTGCCAAAGGATTCTCCATTGTCCGTGGCAAACATAATCCCAGCCTTGGATAGTGGAGGATTCTTATGACAAGCAAGCTTGCAATTCTTGGGGGACAACCCGCCGTAAAGAGTGAACCGGGGGACATGTTCACCTGGCCGATTGTGACCGAGGAGGACGAGGCCGCCGTGCTCGACGTGCTTCGGCGCGGCGCAATGTCGAGTTCCGATATTACGAAGCTTTTTGAGGAGGAGTTCTCCGCCTGGCTGGGCGTGAAATACTCCCTCGGATTCAGCACCGGCACAGCCGCCCTCCAGAGCGCCATGTTCGGCTGCAAGTTGGGCGTCGGTGACGAGCTGATCTGCCCCAGCATCACTTACTGGGCCTCGGCCCTCCAGGTCTATTCACTTGGCGCGACCGTCGTCTTCTGCGAGGTTGATCCGCAGACTCTATGCATTGACCCCGATGACATCGAGCATCGGATTACAGACCGCACGAAGGCCATTATGGTCGTCCACTACCTCGGCTATCCCGCCGATATGGACCGCATCCTGCCGATCGCCCGCAAGCATGGCATCAAGGTGATCGAGGACGTCTCCCACGCTCACGGCAGCCTCTACAAGGGGCGGAAGGTCGGCACATTCGGCGACGTCGCCGGCATGTCCCTCATGTCGGGCAAGTCGCTCCCCATCGGCGAAGCGGGCATCCTCAATACCAACGACCTCGAGATCTACGAGCGAGCGGTCGCATTTGGGTTCTACGAGCGATATGGGCAGAACATCCAGACCGAGTACCTGAAGCAATATGCCGGAATCCCGCTTGGCGGCTACAAGTATCGCATGCACCAGATGAGTTCGGCCGTCGGGAGAGTCCAGCTCAAGCACTATGACGCCCGGATGGCCGAGATTGACAAGGCCATGAACTACTTCTGGGATCAGATCGAGGGCGTCCCCGGCCTTCGGGGTCAGCGGCCGCCGAAGGGCTCGGGCTGCACCAAAGGCGGATGGTATGCGCCTCATGGCGTCTACGTGCCCGAGGAACTCGGCGGGCTGTCGGTCACCAGGTTCTGCGAGGCGGTTTCCGCCGAGGGTTGCCATACGAAGCCTGGTGTGAACAAGAACCTCCACCTCCATCCGGTCTTCACCGAGTGCGATATCTACGGCCACGGCAAGCCGACCCGCATCGCCAACTCCAACCGCGATCTCCGCCAGTACAAGGGCGACCTCCCGGTCAGCGAGTCCATCGGCGCGCGGGCGTACTCCATCCCCTGGTTCAAGCACTTCCGGCCCGAAATCATTGATCAGTATGCGAATGCCTTCCGCAAGGCAGCCGAGAACTATCAGGAGCTGCTTCCCGACGACAAGGGCAATCCCGAGAACATCGGCGGCTGGCACTTCTTCAGGCACACGGACTGATGCAAATCGCCTATAAAGACTATCTCAATCGGGTTTACGGCTGCTGGATCGGCAAGTGCGTCGCCGGTACTATCGGCGCTCCATACGAAGGCGCGAAGGAGTTGTTCGACATCAAGTTCGCGCCTTCCATGATTGAGAGCATGCTTCCCAATGACGACCTCGATCTCCAGGTGCTCTGGCTCTCGGTGCTGGAGGAGAAGGGGATCAACTTCACCTCGGACGACCTGGCCGACGCCTTCCTGAACCGCTGCCGCTATGCGCCCGGCGAGTATGCCTTTTTCAAGAAGAACTACGCCCGCGGCATCCACCCGCCGATGTCCGGCGCGTTCAACAATCGCTACTACATCGAGGGCATGGGCTGCCCGATCCGCTCGGAGATTTGGGCCTGCATCTCGCCGGGAAATCCCCGGCTGGCGGCCGATCTCGCCGCCAAGGACGGTATCCTCGATCATGCGGGCAACTCGGTCCTCGCCGAGCAATTCCTCGCAGGCTTGGAGTCAGCCACCTTCTTCGAGCATGACCTCGATAAGCTGATTGACATCGGCCTGGGGCTGATTCCCCAGGATTCCAAGGTGTCAAGGCTTATCAGGGATGTCCGCGAATGGTGCAAGTCATCGTCCGACTGGCGCTACGTCCGAGGGCGGATCATCCGCGACTACGGCCATCCCGATTGCACGAATATGTATCAGAACATCGGCATCACGCTGCTGGCGCTCTACTTCGGCGGCATGGACTTGATTGACACCACCATGATCGCCCTGAACTGCGGATTCGACACCGACTGCACTTGCGCGACGGCGGGCTCGATCCTGGGGATCATCCAGGGCGCGGATTACCTGATCGAGAAGCACGGGCTCGGTGATCAGGGGTTCATCCTTGGCGTTGATGCTCCCAGGCGCTCGGACCGAGTACGTGACCTTGCCGAAGACACCTGCCTCATGGGCCTCCACTTCGCCGAGCACCTGAACAAGGATGTCGTTATCACCGACGCTCCGAAGCCGCCCTCCATCGAATTGACGCCTCGTCCGGCCGTCCGAATCACCGTTGACTACCAGGGCATCCCCGCGATCGGAATAGGGGATACCAAGACCATCAGGGTGCTCTTTGAGGCTGACAAACCAATCTCCGGCAAGGCGACCATCAGCATCCCCGAGGGCTGGCGGATTGATCATGCCTCCGCCGATCTCGAACTCCTGCCCGGCATTATGCCCTGGGAG
>DASRZD010000463.1:0-4761 GCA_035686805.1 Armatimonadota bacterium | reverse complement strand
CGCGACAAGCTCGTCATCCGAGTCGTTGACCCCACGACCCAGCATTATCTCCAACCAGATCGAGCCGGCGAACTCCCGACCTGCCCGCACCAGCCCTTCGGTCATATCAGTGAAGCTGAGACCGGGCGCAGGCCGATTGATTGCCTGGAAAACCGATTCCGTCCCGGCATCCAGCGAAGGCAGGAGCACGTCAGTCCTAGACACGGCCTCGCGGACCTCGGGGATGCCGAGCAAGGCGCCGTTCGTGATTACGGCCACCGGTATGCCGGTCAGAGCCTTTGTCGCGCTCACCATCTCGCCGAGCCCAGCGTTCAGGGTCGGCTCGCCCGATCCTGCAAAAGTAATATAGTCGGCGGTCCCGCCGTGCCTGACCCACTGCTCGATCTCTCGAATCACGTCTCCCGGGTCCGCCAATCGCTCCGGTGATGCGATCAACCTGGTGGTCCGTCCAAGTTGGCAGTAGATGCAGTCGTAGCAGCATACCTTGTAAGGAATGACATCCACGCCCAGCGATAGCCCCAGTCGTCGTGACGGCACGGGGCCGTACAAGTTGTATTCATGCGAGCTATGCCCCATCTGCAACCTCGCTCTCCCGCAGCATGGCGAGAAGACCCTCGAAAGCCGACCTGTATTCCGGCAGGGCCTCCACCGCGAGCCGACCTCTGGAATATGCCTCGGCGATTCGCCGATCATCGGGGATTTCGAGGAGTATGTTTATTCCCTGGGCCTTGCAGTATTCGAAAACCTTCTCATCACCCATACCCGTGCGATTCACCACCACCCCGAAGGGCAGGGCCAGTACCCGCAGCATGTCAACGGCGAGCCGCAGATCATGCAGGCCGAAGGGAGTCGGCTCAGTCACCAGCAGCACGTAATCCGCTCCCCTGACCGATTCGATCACCGGACAGGACGTGCCCGGCGGGGCGTCAATGATGGTAAGTCCTTCATCGGGGATGTGCTCTTTGACTTTGCGAATGAGCGGTGGGGACTTTGCCTCACCGACGTTCAGCCGCCCGTGGACGAACCTCACTCCGCCTGCACTGCCTTCCTCGACGACTCCGATTTCCCGGCTGACTTCGGTGATTGCGCAGGTGGGGCAGAGGAGCATGCACCCACCGCACCCATGGCACAGGTTCGGGAACACCAGCACCGTCTCGCCGAGCGGGGCAATCGCATGGTACTGGCAGATCTCGCTGCACTTCCGGCAGACGTTACACTTGCTCTCATCCACCAGTGGCACTGGGACGGAAACCGGCAGTGTTCGCTTGACGTGCGGCTTCAGGAAGATGTGACCATTCGGCTCCTCCACATCGCAATCGAGATAGCTGACCTTCGCTCCACCCGATGCCGCCGTATAGGCCAGGTTAACGGCCACCGTCGTCTTCCCGGTGCCGCCCTTGCCCGAGGCGATGGCGACGCGGAGTGCCCCATCGCTCATCTCGATTGTTCCTGCGAGCACGGGATGCACAACGTGCGGCCGCGGTCCGACACCGTTCGACCGACCATGACCAATTCGCCGCATGCGTCGCATGCCAACGAATCGCGAATCTGCGCGGCCGGCGGCAAGTCTATCGTCATCTCCCTGATGTCGAACAGCGCTTCAGCCGGCGCATTCAGGATGAGCTCGGTCTCATTTTCCGGATGGCCGACAGGTTCTTCACTCTGGCCGAGCCTCAGCGCCACTCGCACTGCTCGGCCGGAAGGTCGGAGGGCGAAGGTGAAGACATGCTTGCCGTAGTCTCGGAAGAAGAGATTGCCCTTCCCAAACGTGCAGCCGGAGAGCCACTGCACTGCGTCCACGGCACAGGAGTCGGTTTCCGCGATGGCGATCAGTTCCTCATCCTCGGATCGCTTTGCCCCAAGCCGCTCGAGGGCGATCTTCGCCGCCCGATAACCGATGGCCAGTCCCGGGCAAGTGTGCCCGTGAAATCGAACCGCTTGTTCCCAATCGCGCGCCTTCTCCGGTTGACGGCTCATAGTCGGCCTCGTCCCCGGCCTCTACCGCCCCCACGGCCGGTTCCCCGACTTGCGCCGGATGCGCCGAATCCCAGAGCGGCGAGTATCCCCAGGGCAGTAGTCACCCATCCCGTTGACTGGGAGGCGGGCTGCTGAGCGGCCGAGTTCTGTGGGTTCGTTTTCCCGCTTCCGCAGGGACCCATGCCCCTGCCTGTTCCTGGGCCCTGCCCTGCAGGACCTGTTCCATCCATTCTAGGCATTGTTCTATCCTCCTTTAACGTCCTCCGCGTCCTCGACCACCTCCGCCGCGGCCCATGCCCATTCCAGAGCCAGGGCCTTGGCCCATTCCGAAGTGCGCGGCGACGGTGGGTGAGGCAACCTCTTGAAGCTGTCCATTCTTCAACTGCTCCACGACCTGCCGCACTGTGCCTGGGTTTCCGGTGTACACCTTTACCCCGGCTGCCGACAGCGCCTGATAAGCATTCGGTCCGAAGTTCCCTGCTACCACAGCCGATACTACCAGCGAAGCAACGACCTGGGCTGCCTGGATGCCGGCGCCCTGCGCCGACATGACACCAGGATTCTGAACAGCGGTGAAATCAAGGGTGTCCGTATCAACAGCAATGAAATACCGGCATCTGCCGAATCTGGGATCGGCTTGCGAATCCAACGTATCGCCTGTCGAGCATACCGCGACTTTCATTGGTTTTGCTCTCCTTCCAGGGTCTCGATCTGCGACTTGATCGCCGCAAGCTGCTGCTCCAGGAAGCTGGCCTGGTTCTTGAGGAACTCAAGCCGGGGGTGCTGATCGGCGAGCGGTTGCTGACCGCTCATGAGGAATTGGGCGCATGGCCCGAGTCCGGATGGACTGCGGCCGACCCAGCCGGGGCTGCATCCGAAACGCATCCAGCCGGGCTGCCCAGTGAGATAGTACATGTTTCGGTGTCTCATCACTATGCCTCCTTTTCGGCACTAAGTGTAACTTACATCTATTATGCCACCCCGTTCGCGACTTGTCAAGATGTTTTTTAAATGTAATTTGCATTTAGATGGAAAAATATTATAGAATAGGACTGTGAGGAGTGCAGCCAATGCTTAGAAGACAATGCCGCAGACATGGCGGAGAGCGCCCGTGCAGTTGCGCAATGGGCAATCTGTATCGGTTCGTGGAGCCGGTCCTACTGCACCTGCTTGTTGAGAAAGAATCGGCGTACGGGTACGAATTGGCCGGGGAGCTGAACAAACATGCGCTGACCGACGCCGAGATTGACCGGGCCGCGCTCTATCGCACCCTCCAGCGACTCGAAGCGAACGGCTATGTTCAGTCTACATGGGACGTCCGTGGGAGTGGCCCGGCCAGACACGTCTACCAGATCACCGAGAGTGGCAGAGAGCACCTTCGCGAGTGGACTGTCGTGCTGGGCAGCCTCGCCAAGTCCATGGAAGCCTTCGTGGGCGATGTCTGCAAGACCCCCGAGCAAGAGTAAGGCAATCCCCAGTCGAATCACTCTGCGCCTCCTTTGCCGACGAGGATATCCCCGGTCAAACGGCGTATGTTAGAAACATGAGCAAGATCAGCCGAAGAGAATTGCTCGCGGGCATGGGCGCAATGGGCCTGCTCGGCCTGAGCGCATTCACAAGGGGGTCAGAGGTGGAAAAGCCGAATTTCGTCTTCATTCTGATGGATGATCTGGGATGGATGGACGTCTCGTGCTATGGGAGCAAGTTCTATGAGACGCCGAACATTGACCGCCTCGCCACGCAGGGGATGAAGTTCACTAGCGCTTACGCCGCCTGCCCCGTATGCTCCCCAACCCGTGCAAGCATCCTCACCGGCAAATACCCGGCGAGGCTTCAGCTCACCGATTGGATTCCCGGCCACAAGCGCGAGAATCCCAAACTCCTGACGCCGAAGTTCTACCAGGAGCTTCCCCTGGAGGAGGTCACCATCGCCGAGAGACTGAAGTCGGCCGGATATGTCAGCGCCAGCATCGGCAAGTGGCATCTGGGCAAAGAGCCCTACTACCCGGATAAGCAGGGCTTCGACCTCAATTTTGGCGGCACTCATCAAGGCAGCCAGAAGAGCTATTTCTATCCCTACGGCATCCTGAACATAACGATCGGCACAGAGGGAGAGTATCTCACCGACCGCCTGACCACCGAGGCGGAGAAGTTCATCGAAGCGAACAAGGATCGGCCCTTCTTCCTCTACCTGTCTCACTATGCGGTCCATACTCCGCTGGCCGGCAAGCCGGAGAAGGTGGAGAAGTACAAGAAGAAGGTCAAGCCCGGCATGGATCAGAACAACCCCGTCTATGCCGCCGTCATCGAGAGCGTGGACGAGAGCGTCGGGCGGATCATGGCGAAGTTGGACGATCTCAAGCTCGCCGATAACACGGTCGTCATCTTCTTCTCCGACAACGGCGGCCTGCTGGACGTCACGTCCAACGCGCCGCTCCGACTGGGGAAAGGGCATCTCTACGAGGGCGGGACTCGCGACCCGCTGATCGTCCGCTGGCCGGGGAAGGTGAAGCCCGGGAGTCTCTGCGACACGCCCATGATCAGCACGGACTTCTTCCCCACGATGCTGGAGATGGCGGGCATCAAGGGCACGTGCCCCGATGGCGTCAGCATCATGCCGCTGCTCCGGCAGAAAGGGAGCATCGAGCGGAAGACGTTTTACTGGCACTATCCGCATTACCATCGCTGCACCCCCGGCGGGGCGATTCGCGACGGCGACTGGAAGCTGATCGAGTTCTTCGAGGACGGGCATGTGGAGCTTTACAACCTGAAGGACGATCTCAG
>DASRZD010000462.1:0-2847 GCA_035686805.1 Armatimonadota bacterium | reverse complement strand
ATCGTCTGGAAAAGCTGGTTTCGCTGGCGGAGAGTGAGGGGCTTTACCTCGATCTGACCGGATTGGGGTGTTACAAGAAGGAGACGATTCCCGACTGGTACGATCGGCTTTCGGAGAAGGACCGGTGGCGAGCTCAGGCCGTGTTTTGGGAGGCTGTTGCCGCACGGTGTGCCGACCGACCGGGAGTTTTCTGCTACGACCTCATGAATGAGCCGGTCGTCCCCACGGGCCAGAGCAAGGAATGGCTCGGGCCTGCGTTCGCCGGTGTGTACTACTATGTGCAGTACATAACCCTCAATCAGCAGGACCGCGAGCGAACCGAGATCGCCAGGGATTGGCTTAGAGCCATGACGGCGGCAATCCGCAAGCATGACAAGCGCCACTTGGTCACAGTCGGCCTGCTCCCGACGAGTGGTTCGGGGTTCATGCCCAAGGAAGTCGCACGAGAGGTTGATTTTCTTTCCGTTCACATCTACCCTGCAAGCTCAAAGATACAGGAGTCGCTGGATACGGTAAAGGAGTTCTCGGTAGGGAAGCCTCTCGTGATCGAGGAAGTATTCCCCATGCATTGCTCGGTCGGTGAGTTGCGGGACTTCCTCCAGCAGGCAAAGGTCGCCGGTTGGATGGGCTTCTACTGGGGCAAGACCCCGGAGGAATACCGGAAGTCCGACTCATTGGGAGATGCTGTCATGCTTGGGTGGTTGGAGCTTTTCAGGGAAATGGCTGATGGCTGATCCGTCTTCGCCAAGGCTACGCCGGACAAGTGGCTAATGGCAGATGAACCAGATGGGGAGGAAATCCCGAAGCCCATAGCGTAACTGGAGAGAAACGCAGGTCTCTAGGCTGTTCTATAAAGGACAGTGGAGAAGGCAAGCACGTGCTCATACCCTACGGGGTAAAGAACCCGCCCAAAAGGTTCCCGATCGCCACAGTAAGCCTGATCGCGATCAACGTGATCGTCTACGCGCTCACCACTCAGTCTTTTCTGGAGATCAGGGAATCCGTGCTAAAGCAGTACGCTTTCCAACTGGGATCGTCGCCATTCCTCAATTTCATCTCGGCCGCCTTTTTGCATTTCGACCTTTTCCACATCCTTGGCAACATGCTCTTCCTATGGGTATTCGGGCCGCCGGTCGAGGACAGGCTGGGCATGCCGAAGTACCTTGGCCTGTACTTCATTACCGGGCTTGTGGGCGATCTGTGCCAGGCGGCGGTAGACTCGGCGGTCTATGGATCGATCAGACCGGGAATCGGCGCATCGGGCTGTATAATGGGCGTCGTGGGTGCATACTGGTTTCTCTTCCCGTGGAGCACGGTATGCGTCTTCTACTGGCTGGGATGGTTCTACCGCGGCGTAAGTGAGATAAGAGCGCTCTGGGTTATCGGACTGTATGTACTGATGGACGTAGTAGAAGGGGTATTCTTCGGATCCGGCGGAGTGGCGAATTTCGCGCATGTCGGCGGGGCATTTGCGGGCATACTCCTCTGCTTAGCGGTGCGTGCCAAGAGGGACACGGAGGCGATGTCTGATGCCAGGGCCATCCAGGCGGATTCCAGAGACCTGTCAAACATGCCGTTCCATGCCCTGCAGACCATGCTCGAGCAAGACCCTCACAACGTCGAAATCCTGCGGGCGATGATCGGGCCTGCAATGAGGCTGGGACAGCAGGGGGCGGTTGATCAGGCGATGCAGGCATTCGGGCCGGAGTTGATCACCAAGGACCCGAACCTGGTGGCGCATTATCTTACCGTCCTGCAGGGCAAGCCGGATATATACCAATCGGTACACTTGCTCCGTCTCGCCGGACTGCTCGAGCGGTCGGGAGATCCGGCAAATGCGGTACAGATCTACAAGCTGATTGCCGACGGCCGTCCGACCGATCCCGCCGCGGAGACGGCGCTGTATCGGGTGGCCCACTGCTCATGGAATGCATTTCATGATGCTGTGACTGCCCGGTCGTACCTCATGAGGATCAGGGAGCGCTTCCCGAATGGTGAGATGATGGCGTTCGCTCGGCAATTATGGAATCAGATGCAGCCGCCAAAACAATGAGCCAGGCGTCTTGACGCCTGAGGTCGGCGGCTGTATCCTTACTGCATGAGCGGATCGTTCTACTCCCCCGAATATCGTCAGGCCACGCTTGACAGGATGCTGGATGCACTCAAGGCTGACGAGCGGATAATCGGCGTGCTCGTGGTCGGGTCGGGGGCGGTCGGATTCGATGACAATTACTCGGACATTGACCTGTGCATCGTCTGCCCGGATGATCAGACCCTCAGCATCTACCAGGATTGGCGTGAGCGGTTCGAGAAGCTTCTTCCTGTCATTCATTGCTGCCCGGTGACCTACAACCCGAGCAGCCACCTCTATGCCTTGCTCCTCGATGGCTTCCTGGAACTAGACGCCGGGTTCATAGGCATGGGGAGCTTGACTGCCAAGAGGGAGCGATGGAAAGTCGCCTTCGACCGGTCGGGCAAGATTGCCAGTATTATGACAGCAAGCTGGGAGAGCAGGCCGCCGACCGATCTGAAATGGGAGTATCTCCGGCGTGTGGAAGGGATCTGGCATCACGTGTTGCACGTGGGATCAGCACTCAGGCGCGGTCAGCCCTGGAAGACGCTTCATTACCTGGAGACCATCCGAAATCGGACTATCGAGCTCGCCGTATTGAGGCGCGGCTTGGATATCGGCCACTTCCGGGAGGTTGATCGGCTGCCGGAAGACTTGCTGGCCGAGCTTCAAGAGACCTTCCCCACAAAGGTCGAGGATTCGGAGATCATCCGCGCGCTGGATCGTGCGATCGCATGCTTCTTCCGGGAGGCCCGGGCCTATGACGAGATGCTGGG
>DASRZD010000461.1:0-2332 GCA_035686805.1 Armatimonadota bacterium | reverse complement strand
TGGCTTCCTGCCCATTCCGGCGGATATGGCGCAAGGAGACGGCCTCTTCGCATTGAAGGTTCGAGGAGACAGCATGGTGAACGCCGGGATTTTCGACGGTGATGTGATAGTGGCTCGGCAGCAGAATGCTGCGGACAACGGAGATATCGTGGTGGCGCTCGTGGAAGAAGAAGCAACGGTCAAGCGGTTCTTCAAAGAATCAGGACAGGTTCGTCTTCAGGCGGAAAACCCCTCTTATCCTCCGATTGTTACTCCGAACGTTCAGATCCTTGGGAAAGTTGCCCTGTCAATCAGACAGTTCTAGGGGAACAATTCCAGCGCTCCGGGTGTCTAACAAGCAACAAAGTTCACATCGTTGTCACAGATTGTTCACTACCAGCAGTAGATCCAAACAAGCAAACAATTGTCTACCAGGTATTTTTGCTGTATTTCGCACCAGGTATTAGTACTGGCATGATTCTTGCAGGCATTACTACGGGGGAGTGGGTCTGTTTTACTACAGGCAGTCGTATGTAGCGAATCGAAGAATTCGTGCGTAAATTGCCTTACCCCCGAATTGGCACGATTCTTGCAGGTACTTTTGCCAGGGGCAGTTAGAGTAACGATTACGCCGAATCTCTGTAGGTTTGGCCCTGTGCCAGCCTGGGCAGAACTGACAGAGCTTGGTAAACGGAGGAGGGGTGCAGAGTGGTCAAGTGCTTTTGGTGCGGCACGTTGAACCACAGCGATGCCGAAGTGTGTACTTCGTGTCGCCGGACTTTGATATGGTCGCCGTTCTTACAGGCGATTCTGCGCCCTGCAATCGGTGACTTAATGGGAGCCCGGGCCGAAACCCTGGCCGCCGCAGTTGCCCATAATCGGACACCCTAGCGCTCTATTCTTGGATACATATTTGTCTCTCGAAATGGCCGCTTCCAGCAGCGGCCGTTTCACTTTGTAAAGGTATTCCTCCACTCCGCGTCCAAACTACCATCATGAAGCAAGACGTCATCGAGCGCCTGACGGGCGGGCTGATCGTCTCCTGCCAGGCAAAGGAAGACTCGCCGCTCTGCGGACCAGCCTTCATGGCGGCCATGGCCCGATGCGCCGAGATCGGCGGGGCGGTCGGCATCAGGGCGAACGGTCCGGATAACATCGAGGCGATTAGGGAAGCCGTCGGCCTTCCAATCATCGGCATCTATAAGATCAACTGCCCGGACTCCGAGCCGTACATCACACCAACCTTCGAGGCGGCGAAGGAAGTTGCCGGTGTTGGAGCGGACATAATCGCCCTCGATGCTACCCTCAGGCCGCATGCGAACGGCCTCTCCGCCCGCGAGCTCATCGCTCAGATCAAAAAGCTCGACCTTCCCGTCATGGCTGATATATCCACTTTCGAGGAAGGTGCGGCTGCCGAAGAAGCCGGGGCGGACATTATCGCCACCACCATGAGCGGCTACACGTCCTACAGCCGCCAACTGGCGGGTCCGAACTTCGAGTTGATCTCGGAACTAGCGCAGGCAGTCCGTATCCCGATCATCGCCGAGGGACGAATCTGGACCCCCGAGCAGGCGAGAAAGGCAATTGATCTCGGCGCTCATGCCGCGGTGGTAGGCACCGCCATCACTCGGCCGGAGATCATCACCGAGCGATTTGCAGAAGCGTTAGGCGATGAGTGATGGGTGATAAGTGAACTACTTTCGGGGATAGCTCACTCATCACTTATCACTTGTCAAAACCATAGGCACGCCATGCACGAGTTAACCATAGGCCTTGATATCGGCGGCACGAAGACCGCCGGCGCACTCGTGAATCGGCAGGGTGAGATCCTGGCGAGGATCGAGCGACCCACTCTGGCGTCTGAGGGCGGGCAGGCGGTGATTGCCCGTGCGGCCGATATCGTCCAGGAACTGATTGACTCCACGAGCGCCGAGATCGAGGGGATCGGAGTCGCTTCCGGCGGACAGATTGACCCTCGAACCGGGACCGTCCTGCATGCGACCGACCTCCTCCCCGGCTGGAAGGGCATAGAGATCACACGCATTATGAAGGAGCGCTTTCATCTCCCGACCAAGGCGATCAACGATGGGAGAGCCGCTGCATTGGGAGAGGGCCGATTTGGCGCGGCTCAGGGAGTTCAGGACTTCGTCTGCATCGTTATCGGCACAGGAATCGGCGGAGGGATCGTCACCGGCGGCAAGCTCCTGGAGGGGGCGCTTGGGGTCGCAGGCTCGGTCGGCCACATGATCATCGAAGTCGGCGGACGTCCATGCAACTGCGGGAGCGCGGGGTGCCTGGAGCAATATGCTTCCGGGACGGCGATCATCAATCGGATAATCGAGCTTGCGGACGA
>DASRZD010000460.1:0-5914 GCA_035686805.1 Armatimonadota bacterium | reverse complement strand
ACTTTCCTGAGCATCGCACGCTCCCTGGGGCCCTGGACTCTCTTTAGCGAGTCTCCGACCTGCCTGTCACCGACAGCGTAGAACTCCGTGGGGTCGCCAAGTGTCATACGGATTCGCTCCGGATATCCTGGGACTGTGTCGGGCTTGTCAACCCTGATGCCCTCCGCGTCATATACACCGACCCTGCAGCCCTGGGGATGACTGTTCCTCAACTTCAGCGCCAGAGTAAGAAGAGCCCACTCCTGCTCCTTGTTGAAGGATTGCGTGCCCAGCCCATCACCAAGCATCAAATCCCGCTGGCTGGGACTCAGCCTCCCGTAGAGGCGGTAGGCCGAGGTTATGCCCCTAATCTGCGCTCTCCATAGACTGATCCCCAGATAATCCAGGTTGGCTCTGAGCATGCTTAACTGGTCAGGCGTCAGATTATGTATCTCCCCCATTTCCGCCATGCCGAGCCTCCCTTCCTGGGAAGCCGCCAGCCAGCGGCGAAGCAATCTGTTTGGGATTTCCCGAGCATCCAACCTCAGGGGATTCGCAGCCCGCATATAGAGGAACCCCCCGTCCCAACCCCAATCGGCCGAAGGATACCGGTCTCTGAGGTATTGCACGCGAATACTGTTCGGATCCTTCGACGCCAAGTCGAGATCTTTCGCTGAAGCCCCAGGGAAGAGCTCGAAGCTTTTCAACAGACTGCGAATCGTAATCTTTTCCGCAGACTGCCAGGGTGACCAGTGGCTGTAGTGATCGGAGATGATCTGGAGGCCGAGCTTCTTGTGAAGGAGCGCCAGTAGATCGGAGCGGGTGATGTACGTGCCCTCCTGCCCCGGCTCCGGCGGATAGGGCAGAGCAGCCTCATCTGAAAGCTCCTTCGCGGTATAGGTGACGGTGCGATCGAGCGCGGAATCGTCCTGTCTAGGCAAAGATACTTCGGGCAAGGGCGCAAACTCCGAGAAAGGTTTCTCATAAAGACGGAGAGGACGTCCAAACCTTCGCTGGCTGCATTTGCCCAATCCCTCATAGAACTCCACCGAAAATGTATCCGGCGAAGGAACCAGTCTCAGTTCGAAGTTGGCAGAATCAAATTCCATCCTCGGATTGGGCCGATACCCCGAACTCGAGATCTCCATGGCGATGAAGATCACAAGCAGACCGCGAAGCTCAGCGTCCAGTTTGGCCGGAATTTGCCACTCAGGCTCAGTGCTGTCTAGATCAAAGCAAACGGTCATTCCGTCGCGAAGCGACTTACGAAGGGCGGGAGAAAGGGTCTGATAAAGCCGGGCACCGGCTCGTTTATGACGATCAGGTTGATACTCCATGATCTTGAAAGAAGGGGGCGGCTCCCCATTCACTCGCTCAGTCTGCTTACTCAGATCATCGAGTTCCTCCATGGACTTTACCGGCATCTCGGCAAGACGTTTGACCTCCGCCTCGAACTCCGGCCAGGCTTTGTCTATCGCCTGCTTCCGCCAATTGTCCCTTTCCCGGCGAAGCTTGATGGGCATGGAGAGCGAGTAACTGCGCTGGCCTTTGAAGTCGGAATAGCTCCAGGTGAAACCGAAGACGGTCTTCAGCCCGGCCATGATCTCTTTCAGCGGCTTGTCGTCCACGAAAATGGTCGCCTTCTGATCGGCGATGTCATGGGCGACCTTCAGCCGCACGCCGGTCTGCTTCTCGATCATCGGCAGGATGTCTGATAGTGCCTCACCCTTGACCGCAAGGGTTACCGGCTTGTCGAGGCGCGCATCATCGGCGGCATAGGAGAATTGAGCGAGAAGTACTACTAACAAGGACAACTCTAACTTACGCATTGCGTCCTCCCGTAAGGATACTCTAACACTGAGCGCACGGAGAGAGACTAGTTTGAGGGCTTCTCCGGCTCGGCAGGCAGTCTCCAGGACGTGCAGGTGTATATCAACATGTGTCTAGTGGTTTCTGCGCCGTCAGCATAGATGAGCGTCATCTCGTACGTAGTATGGACGAATTTTCTCAGGAGGGGGCGCTCCCAATCCTCTAACTCCTTCAGGGCCGCATCCAGAGTCTTCGCCACCTGCCTGTCTTCGGTAGCGTACCACTCCTCCTGGCTCTTGATTGCCAGGCGAACGAACTCCGGGTATACTTCCGACGCAGCCGCATCAGGCTTGTCTACCCGGCGGCCTGCCTTGTCATAGATGCCGACCCTGGAGCCTTTGCGACCTTCCGGGTTCATGGCCCTCGGAACAAGGGCGAGGAGGGCGGATCTTTGCTCGGCGTTGAATGCCTGCGTGCCCAGGCGTCCATCGAGCATCAACTGGCGCTGGCTGGGACTCAATAATCCGTAGAAGCGGATGGCCGGGTCCAAACCTATGCCTCCGCGCCCAACCTCGATGCCCAGGCGATCATGGTTGATTTCAAGCATATCGCGCTGATCCTTCGGCAGCACACCCATTTCTGCCATCTCATTCAGCCCAAGCGATCCGGCCCCGGATGCCGCCTGCCAGCGCCGAAGAGTGCGGTTGGGAATCTCGCGGGAATCCATCCTGACTGGATCCATGGTTCGCATATAGAGGAGCCTCCCATCCCAGCCCCAGTCAGCCGCCGGGTGCTGCTCCGCAAGGTAGTTAGTGTAATGCTCGGGCACGTCAGGTTCATCCAAAGGCTTGAGCTCCCCCGGCCTGCCGCCCGGGAACTCACCCAAAGGCTTGAGTTCCCCCGGCCTGGCGCCCGGGAATCGCTCGAAGCTCTCTAGAAAGCCCTTGACCGGACATTTGTCCGCCGCCTGCCAGGAATACCAGTGGCTGTAGTGATCGGATATGATCTGGAGGCCGAGCTTTTTGTGAAAGAGGGCGAGCAAGTCTGAGCGGTTGACATAGATCTCATTGCGCCAGGGCTGAGGGGATTTCGGAAGTCCGGCTTCGTCTTCAAGTTCCTTTTCGGTGAAAGAGACCTCACCATCGGGAACCGCTTTGCGGGGAAGAGAGTTCTTGGGGAAAGGCACGATCCGCCTCAGAGACTTCTCGTAGATTTTGCCACCGTAGCCTGTTGTATCGGGCGCTTTGCCTACTCGCTCCAAGACCTCGACGACGAACTTGTCCGAGGAAGAGGGCACCGACAGCTCGACGTTCAGAGTGCCATAGTCCTTCTTGGTTCTTGTCTCGGGGAAGTTCAGTTCGACATGGTAATAAATTGTACCCTCCCGAAACTCTTCCTGCAAGGCCGCCGGAATCTTCCACTCCGGCTCGGGACTATCCAGGCTCCAACAGATCGTCATGCCGTCCCGCAGCGCCTTCACAAGGTCGGAGGAAAGAGTTTGGTAGAGGTGCGCCACCGCCTTCTCCCTGCGTTCCCAATCGAAGTTGGACACCAGGTAAACAGGAGGAATAGTCCTCTCAGCCGTGAATTCGGTCTGTTCAAACATCTTATCGAGTTCTTCCCGAGTCTTCACCGGCCTGTCAGCCAGGCGCTTGACCTCCGCCTCGAACTCCGGCCATGCCTTGTCTATCGCCTGCTTCCGCCAATTGTCCCTCTGCCGGCGAAGCTTGATGGGCATGGAGAGCGAGTATCTCCGCTCGCCTTTGAAGTCGGTATAGCTCCAGGTATATTGGAAGACGGTCTTCAACCCCGCCATGATCTCTTTCAGCGGCTTGTCGTCAACGAAGATGGTCGCCTTCTGATCGGCGATGTCATAGGCGACCTTCAGGCGCACGCCGGTCTGCTTCTCGATCAACGGCAAGATGTCCGCGAGGGCCTCGCCCTTGACCGAGAGAGTGATGGGTTTATCCAGGCGAGCGTCATCAGCGGCGCAGGCCGCGCAGGCGATGAGTACAATGAAAAGGGACATTGCCAAGTTGCGCATATTCTCACCCTCCAGCCTCTCTTTCGCGCTGCGCGTATAATTCCCTGCACAATGTTAGCTGTGTTCGATTTCCGAAAGCCGCCAGACCTCAGCCACGGTAGTGGCGTCTTCCCGCTTGCGGTCGGCCATGATGGGGGTGATGATTCTGGGAATCTGAGGGCGTATATAATAGGTTTTCGGTTCCAGGTTTTAGGGTCCCCTATCACCTGGCACCCAACCTAAGACCCAAGTGCGTTCTTGAGCGCCTCAAACTCCTTACCGGACAGCATGCCACCTGTCGCCCTCGGGTGTCCATGGGCGAACTCAGCGCCGGCGGCAGCAGTATATGCCTTCTTCAACTCGTCTATCAGGTCCAGATCGAGTTGCGAGCGGACGCTGAAATGCACCTTGGCGCCCACATACCCATGATTCGCGGCAATGACGATGTTGTTCGGCAAGCGGCGGCTCCAAATGATCGCCACCAGCGGATGGACCAGCGCCGGGCTGCTGAACTCAATGAGCGCCCACTGTCCGCTGAGCTTAGGCCGAACCCGCAGAGCCTTCTTCAACTCGGAGTTCACTTCCTGACGATACCGCCTCAGCAAAGCGGTTTCGGGGAAGACGTCTTCCACTATTTCGATGGGACTGGATGCATGGATCAGTATCTGGAAGGCGGTCGGAACATCGTGTTCGCAAGTCCTATAGGCTGAGTTGATGAGCGAAATCGTCTCCCTGATCGCCTTCATCCCATATCGCTCGCGGGCATCTCGGACCACCTCGAAGTCGGCGTCCGGCCCGAGATCGGCCGCAGTTCCTATCGCCGCAAGCCATTCCAGGCCGCCCACCGGGACAAACTGCCGGCAGATATCATAAGTGAACAGGGCAGTCGGGGCAGGCGGCTCAACCCCGTGAGAGTTGAGGAAGACATCCACAGGCGGGATGCCCGCCGGCTGATGATGGTCAATCACCATGGTGCTGATATTCGGTATCATGGGTCGCGGGCGGCTGCCCGTGTCCAGCACTATCAGGCGCGACGGCTCTCGAACCATGATCCGCTTGGCGAGGGACTCGCTATAAACGTTCTCACCCTTCTCGGTGAACGCCGGGAAAACAAGCTCCCTCCCCGAGTACATGAGCGTCCGATACATGATCGCTCCGGCACAGCATCCGTCGGCGTCGCCGTGGAAGAGAAGCACGATATTCTCGTCCGGCTCGATCCCCTCCAGAAACCTCTGACCGGCATCAATCTCCGCCCTATATCCTGTGACGGCCATTCTTATCACCCCGATGCAGTTGTACCCACGAGACAGTGAACGGTGAACAGCAGGATTAGTTTAGTACGACCCGGGCACGGTGAATGTGAAGGTCGAGCCCTCGCCGACAGTGGATTCGACGATTATCTTACCGCCATGGGCCTCGACGAGGTGCTTGACGATCGAGAGGCCGAGGCCGGTGCCGCCTGACTCCCGTGAACGCCCCTTATCCACGCGGTAGAACCGCTCGAAGATCCTGGCCAATTCGTCTTCCGGGATGCCGATCCCGGTGTCCGCGACGCCGATCGAGACCCCGGCCTCGTCGCTCTCTGCGGAAATGGTCACCGACCCGCCTGGGCGGGTGTATCTAATCGCATTGTCTACCAGATTCACCAGTATCTGATAGATGGCATCCCTGTCGGCGGTGATCGGAAGGTCGTCCGGAACGTCTACCGAAACCTCGATAGCTTTGTTGTTAGCCTTTGCCTGAAGGTCCGAGACGACGGACTGAACCACCTCAAGGAGCGCGAACTCCTCCATCTGAAGCGGGCGATTGGCCTCGATCCGAGCGAGGTCCAGCAGATCGTCCGAGATGGCGGTCAGGCGGTCGGCCTCATCCATGATCTTCCGCCCGAACTCCTCCGCCGCCTCGGGATTCTTGCGCCCGCGAAGGACGACCGTCTCGGCCATCGCTTTGATCGAGGCAAGGGGCGTCCGAAGCTCGTGGCTCACATTGGCGACGAAGTCCCTCCTCACCGAGTCAGTCTTCATGATCTCGGTAAGGTCGTGCAAAACCACGAGTGCTCCGTCGGAGAGCGGGGTGACATAGACATTGAGGGGGACTCGCTTG
>DASRZD010000459.1:0-4006 GCA_035686805.1 Armatimonadota bacterium | reverse complement strand
CCAGCCTTGCCTTTCTCTTTGATGGAGGTTCGGTCTGCTTCGGAGTGGAACTGGTAAGTGGTATGTCGAGGATAGGCATAGCAGTCTGGAACTTCGAAGGCACGGAACTCAGCCCTAAGCTGCGCATATTCGCCGAGATGGGCTACACGGCCGCGAGCATTAACGGCCGCCTGCTGGATTCGCTTTCGGTCGAGGACGAGGCGGAGGCGGACACGATTCTGGACGAGTGTGACCTCCTGCTGACGGTTCATGGAGGGCTGAGGGATAGCGAAGGGGTAGCCGCAATCAGGAGGGCGGAGCGGATCATTAGATGGCATCAGCGGACCGGGCGGATCGTCTGCTCATCTTATGACGTCCCCCGTGTGACCATTGCCGAAGGGGTTCGTCGAGTGGCCCCCGAGCCGATACTGGGCATCTTCGAAGAAGTGGTGTCCGCGTTCGCGGGAACGGGGATTCGAGTCCTGCTCGAAGACTGCCCGACCGACCCCGAGCACATCAGCCGCCTGGAAGGGTGGAGTGGCAAGTACCCACATTTGGGGATTCTGGTTGACCTGGGGCACATGAACCTTCGACTTCGCGAGCCGAGTCATGACCCTCAAGCATTGAAGCCGGGGGCGGTGGAGGCTTACCTGAAAGGCATCCCCTGGGAGATCGTGGAGCTGCACGTTCACAGCAATGACGGGTCGAGGGATCAGCACGCTCCGCCCTATGCGCCGAACGCCGACCTGCGAACAGCCGCAAGGGTACTTCGGGAGATCGGATTCAAGGGCATTTCCACAATCGAGCTTGTGCCGTGCTGGTGTAGGATGCCGACGGAAGAGATCATCCCGGCATGCAGGAAGTCGCTGGAGTACTGGAGCGATCTCCTATGAACGAGCCGTGGGCAGGGTTTCTGATATCCTCCGCCGGGTGGCAGGGAGTCCCCCACTCCCAAGCCATTGCGGGTGTTCGGGAGGCCGGCTTCGGAGGGGTGGAAATACTCTGCAAGCCAGGGCATTTCGAATGTGCCAATGAAGACCATATCCGTGAAGTGGAGTCGGCGCTGGACGATTGGCCGGATGCAGTGGTCACTTTCCATGCCCCGTTCTGGGACCTTGACCTGGCTTCGGGAGACTCTGATTATGCCCTGCAGGCATTGGAGGTCGGTGCGAGGCTGAAGGCCGAGACCATGACCGTGCATACGCGGAGCATCGGGGAGATGGGGCATTGGGGCGAGGACTCGTTCACTGCATTTCGGCGTAATCTCACTCTGCTGGCCGGGCGCAATATGGGCATCGCGGTGGAGAACCTCCCCCCTCCCTGTTTTACTTCGCGTGAGGACGAGCTCCTGTGCTTGCTCGATGGGTTTCCCGACGTGGGCGCCTGCATAGATACCGGTCACGCCCACCTTGGAGGCAGGACCGTAGAGGTTGCACAAGCTCTGGCAGAGCGGGCATTCATCGCTCACCTCCATGACAATACCATGAATGACGACAAGCACTTGATGCCGGGCCAGGGCACGATCCCATGGGGAGAGGTCTCGGCGGCGCTGAAAGGATTTCGGGGCAGGCTGGTAATCGAAACGGTGAGGATCGAAAGTCTGGACGAGTTGAAGAAGGCAATAATGGAGACAGGGTTGTGGAAGCTGGCATGATGAGCCTGAGGATTCTGAGCTGCAATATTCGCAGGAATATGCCGGAGGATGAGGAATCGGGCAATGGCTGGGACGCGCGCAGAGACTTGTGCGCGGAGATAATCCGGGCTCAGCGCGCCGACGTGGTCTGCCTCCAGGAGAGCGTAAACCCGCAATGGAAGGACTTGTCGAATCGGCTGCCCGGCTTTAGTAGTTTCGGCCTCGCGAATCCCGATAAGGTCTTCAACCCGACCAACGCCATCTTGTTCGAACGAGCGCGCTTTGAGATGGAGTCGGCGGGCGGATTCTGGCTTTCGGAAACGCCTCACGTGGCGGGGACGAAGTCGTGGGATTCGGCGCGTCCGAGGTTCGTGAATTGGGTCTGCCTCATGGACCGGGACACCGGTGTGGAGTTTCGGGTGTGGAACGGCCATCTGGATCACATCGGGCAGATCGCTCGCGAGAAACAGGCTCAGCTCATCATGGAGGCGAGCGAGGTCTTTCCCGATCTCCCTCAACTGCTCACCGGGGACTTCAATGCCGATGCCGCCAACCCCGCGATAGAGGTAGTGAAGGCCGGAGGGTGGCTCGATACCCATGCCGTGAATGGACCGGGTGACCCGGGATTCACCTTCCATGCTTTCCTGGGCCCGAGGTTCGCAGAAGAGCCCAAGGAGAGAATCAAAGGCAAGATTGATTGGATATTCTGCCGTGGTGCGGCCAAGGCCCTCGCCGCCGAGATCATTCGGGATGGCCGGGATGAACGCTATCCCAGCGATCATTACTTCGTATCCGCCGAGGTGACGCTTGGCTGAAACAGACATCCTGGTGGTTGGAGGAGGTCCCTCGGGGATCATCGCCGCACTGGCCGCCGCCGAGGATGGCCTGAAGGTGGCATTGGTCGAGAAGCGCGCTTATGTCGGGGGGAATCTGACCATCGGCCTGCCCATACTGGGATTCCTCAGCCAGAAGGGCGAGCCGATCATTGCCGGCTTGCCGCAGAAGCTCATTGACCGGCTGAGGGCCATTAATGCCGCCGGCGACCATCAGCCCTGCCCTCTCCACGTGAGCCTTACCCTCATTGATCCCGAAGCGGTGAAGAGGGTTGCGCTGGAAATGTTGGCAGAGCGAGGCGTGGAGGTCATGCTTAACTCGGTTTGCGAGGGTGTCGTCATGGAGGACGACCTGATCAGGGCAGCGATGGTCAACGGCGAAGAGATCCGGGCGAAGGTATTCATTGATTGCACCGGCGACGGCGATGTGGCATTCCGAGCAGGCGTGCCGTGCGAGAAGGGCGATGCGCATGGCGGGATGCAGCCGGCTACACTGATGTTTCGCATGGACGGCGTGGATACGGAGAAGCTGCGGCAGAGCATCTGCAGCGGACCCGAGACTTACGATGTCGACTGTATCCCGCCGGATTACTTCTGCCGGAATCGCCGGTTCATCGTCGTTGGGCTGAGAAAGCTGATGCGGAAGGCTCAGGAGGCAGGGCTCTCAATTCCCACAGAGAGGACGATCCTCATCACCGGGCTGCGAGACGGCGAAGTCTGGGTGAACATGACGCGCGTGAAGGGCGTTGACGGCACGGACCCGCAGAGTGTGTCAGCGGGCGAAACCAAGGCGACGGAGCAGATTGAAGACATTCGGAGATACTTGATCGGTTACGTGCCCGGCTTCGAGAGGGCCTATCTGGCGGAGACAGCGCCGTTCCTGGGCATTCGCGAAAGCAGGAGAATCGTCGGCCGGTATGTGATGACGAGGGACGACATCCTAAGCTGCCGAAGGTTCGACGATGCAGTCGCGGTCGGGAGCTATCCCATAGACCTCCATCGCCCCGATGACGACGGCTGTACCCTCGAATGGTGCGGCGACTGCTATGACATCCCTTATCGAGCGCTGCTGCCTCTCGAGGTAGAGAATCTCCTCGTTGCCGGCCGGTGCATCTCCACGACGCACGAGGCCCTGGCTGCGATCCGAGTGATGTCAACCTGCATGGCGATGGGCGAAGCAGCAGGCCGGGCAGCGAAAATGGCAGTCGGCGAAGGGATCTCCCCGGCGGATATCGACGCGCGCAAACTCCGGGAGGACCTCATCGCCGGCGGGGCATTTCTGAGGACCTAGCGCCGGCCGAACAAGGCGTGAATATTGACTCCCCGACTCTTGCGATTGGGCAACATAGGAGCGCAAGCATAAGTCGGCTGGATATCCGCGTTGGGCGGCTCATTCCGAGTAGTACGGCTGTATCTCGATGAAGTTGTACATCAATTCCTGGCCGATGGGGCCGCCCGGGTCACTGCCGCTGTCCCAATCGGAGATCGTCAACTTCGCCGTTGTTCCTTTGGCACGGAACACGCGCCAGTGATAGACCATGAATGCCTTGTAGGCATCATT
>DASRZD010000458.1:0-5919 GCA_035686805.1 Armatimonadota bacterium | reverse complement strand
TCGTCGTTTTGCCTGTCGGATGCCTGGAGGGATATCGTCGTCAGGTATGGGCCGCGGGGCGAGTATCTCGGCGAACTTCCGATAGAGGGGCTGCTGACCATTTGCCGTGGGCCCGAGCGTCTCTACGCCCTGTGCTGCGTGGATGGAGAAGAGAGGATCGTTATCTATGACGAGTTCGGTTTCCTGGCGGAAACCCTCCACGCGCCCGCTCGGTACACCGCTCGCCTCGCCCCGGGGATCGTCAGCATGGACTCCGACCCTGACGGCAACGTGTATCTTTGCTACGGCATGCCTCCTTATCGCATATGGAAGGTCAATGCCGATGGGTGCCAGACCTGGACACAGGAAACGGATTATCCGGACAACGCCATCCTGATCGCGGACATTGCGGTTGATGCGGCGTCCCGGACCCTTTGGGCGCTTCTCGCATGCAAGAGGTCCGGTCGCCAGGTTCTGGACGCCTTCAGCCTGGAGGGTGAGTTCCTCGGGTCATATGCCGTTCCTCACTCCGAGGCCCTCTATGGGGCAATCTGCTCTGCCGGCAACTCGGAGTTCTACCTTCTGGATACCGGCGCCGGCCCCACCTCCGGCGAGGTACTCAGGATACTGAAGGATAACTGAGTGCATCCAGCGAAATGAATGAGTAGCCTTCAGGCGGTTGGAGAGGATCATGATCAGCGAATATGTCCGACATGCCATGCATCATGCAAGATACGAGATAATCAAGGACGAAGAGCCTTATTATGGTGAAATCGAGGGCCTGCAAGGCGTGTGGGCAACCGGCAAGACTTTGGAGGAATGCCGGGACAAGCTTGCCGAGGTTCTGGAAGGCTGGATTCTCGTTCGAATCTCACGCGGACTCTCCATTCCTCCCATCGATGGCATTGAGATCAAAGTGCCTAAGGAGTTGAAGGTTGCCTAGGCTAGGACCCGTCTCCTGGCAAGAGCTTGTTCGGCGCCTAAGGGGATTCGGCTTTGAAGGCCCATTCACCGGAGGCAGGCATCCGTACATGGTCCGTGCGGATGTAGTCATCACGATTCCCAATCCTCATCGAAAGGAGATCAGCGTTGATCTCCTTGTCAGGCTGCTAAGTCAGGCAGGCATCACGAGAGACGAATGGACCGCATCAAAGTAGACAGAACTTCCCCCTTTATCTCATGGCTGAAACTTTCTCAACCCCGGGGTGTCTTTACTATTAGGAATCAAGGAATCCGGGAAGACGCAACCGTATGACGATCGCCGAAACCAGCATCGCAACCGATGGACGCCCAAACGCTCCACTAGCGGAAGCGGATTCCGATGCCTTTCTGATTCGCCGGTATCTGAACGGGGATGCATGCGCGTTCGAGGTGCTTTTCAAGAAGTATCAGACGCCGATATTCAACCTCGTCAGCCGCATGGTGAACGGCGAGGATGCATATGACCTCACGCAGGACGTCTTCTGCAACGCCCTCCGAGGCCTTCGTAACTTCCGAGGCGAGTCCAAGTTCTCGACCTGGCTCTATAGCATCGCCAGGAACGTCTGCCTGAACCGCCTCCGCCAAACTTCCCATGCCGGCGAGGAATCGCTCGATGAGATCGAGGAGCG
The DNA here is from genome assembly GCA_035686805.1 of Armatimonadota bacterium. GTDB lineage: Bacteria > Armatimonadota > UBA5829 > DTJY01 > DTJY01 > DASRZD01. The sequence continues at coordinate 4,330 of DASRZD010000458.1, read as the reverse complement.
CTCGGAAATGCCCGACCTCTCGATTGACGTGCACAGGATCGCCGAGACCCACGAGCTTCAGCGGCTGGTGAACTCGGTGCTGGCGACTCTGCCGCCCCAGCAGCGGCTGCTGATTGCGCTTCGGGATTTCGAGGGGTTGTCTTACGAGGAGATTAGTCAGGTAACCGGTATGAGCCTCTCAAACGTGAAGTCCCGGCTCCATCGAGCGAGAATGGTCCTCAAAGATAAGTTCAAACCGTACCTGAATCTCCTTCGGGAGGGATGAAATTATGGAATGCCAGGAAGCACGAGAATTGATGTCCGATTACTTCGAGCAGTACCTCGCTGAGCCTGAAAGATTCCTGCTTAGTGAGCATCTTGCCGATTGCGGTGAATGTCAGGCGGAGATGGCCGATCTGGAGAAGACCCTGGCGGCCGTACACGGCCTTCCTCGCCAGGGGCCTATCAATGATTTGTGGCCCGAGTTCGCGCCGAAGTTCGCCGAGATCAGGGCCGAGATGCAGATCGGCCTCCTGGAGCGAATGCGGCTTTACTTCGTGCGCTTGTTCGATGCCCTCGCCGAAGGGTGGGCGATCTTCGTCACGACCGTACCCATGACCTATGCGCGAAAAGAGAGATTGACATGACAGATCCGTGGCTGACTTTAGCGCTGATGTTGACGGGCATGATGCTCCTTATCTCCCAGCTAATGAGCCTCAGCCCATGGGGATGGAGCGGCACTGCGGCGGTCTTCTGCCTGGGGGCAGTGGTCGCATCATACTCGATCGCCGGAGTTCTGGCATGGACTGCGGCACTCCTGCTGATCGCCGGCATAGGACTGCTGATCCTCGAGTCACGGGTATTCGCCGGCTATGGGATCAGCGGGGTCGCGGGATTGGCATGCCTTTTCCTGGGGCTCTATCTGATGCTCGCCGCCTGGGGGATGTTGTATGCGTCCCTCGCTTCGGCCATGATGACCATCCTCGCCGCGATTGCCTTCCTCGTTCACCTGCCCCAGAACCCAAAATGGCAGATGATCGGCCGAAGGCTTCAGATCACGGTCGCACGTCCCGCAGTCATTGAACAAGGCTGTGCGGAGATCACCGGCACCCGCAAAGCCCAAATCAAGCACACTCCCCATACCAAGCCCACCACGGCCAAAGAGGAATCCGAAGACCAGCAGATCATCCGCCGGGAGGAGTGAAACACAGGTTGTAGGTTTTGGGTTTTCGGTTATAGGGCTCCCTAAAACCTATAACCTACAACCTAGAACCTTCCCCCAGAAAGACTTCGGGCCGGGAGCATCTTTGCCCCCAGCCCGAAGTTCTGCTCGCCCTTGCTATCCGAAAATCTGAAGGTCGTCAGGCGGCTTGCTCGCCTACGTCCGAATCCGTCTTCTCCTCATAGCACCAGTTATCGCAATCCAGTCTGGAGCAGTAGAACATCTTCCGGGTAGACCCGTCGGTGAATAGCACCTCGGCAATGTGAGCGTTCGGGCACCGAAGACACATCACGGGGTCCATCACGTTCACTATCCGTAGTTTAGTATCAGGCTCAGTCATTACTTATCACTCAAATGTGCGGGCATCGGCACTATTCCCGTCGCCGACTGAGGCGGGAGCTTCTTGATGCGAATCAGCGCCTGGCCCTCCGATGTGCAAAACCGGAACAGGCTGTCCAGCCGCAACTTGCTCAGTCCGCTTATCTGCTCCTTGTCCGCTATCACGTCAACGTTCCCATAATGGACCTGGAACATTCTTGCCACTTTCTTCAGCGATTCCAGGGTGGCGCTTCGCTGCCAATCGGCTCGCTTCAGATTCAGCATCACGTTGTAATGACCGGCCCTTATCAGTTTACCCAGGATGTCATTCAGCGTCGCAATAGTCTTCTTGTTGATCTCGCCAACAAGCTCCACCACGGGTATGCCTGCACAGTTGCGAAGCGCAATGCTGAAACCGGAGTCTGCCATGACAGCACCTCAGCTAAGTTCGTTCATCAAGAAGGATGAAGCCTCAACTCGATTATTGGTAGGAATACTGGGGATATTTAGGTGAAGTTACCGGCCGCTGACTAAGACTTGCTCGGCTCGGCATTCGGCGATCTCTGAAGCGGGGATGTTGAAGATGTCTCGGTCGAGGATTACTATGTCTGCCAGCTTGCCCGGTTCGAGCGAGCCCCGAACCGATTCCTGGAAGGATGCATGAGCTCCGCCCAGGGCATACAGCCTGATCACTTCTTCCACCGAAAGCCGCTCATTCGGCGAATACTCATCGCGGTTGACGGCCCGGTAGATCAGCTCGAAGGCGTCCAGCCGCTCCACAGGGCAGTCCGAACCGAGCGACATGGGGATTCCCTTTTCCATCATGGTCTTGAACGGATATGACCATCGGTAGCGCTCCGGTCCCACTCGGTTGATCGTCCAGAAGTCGGTGATGACGAATTGAGGCTGCACGGCGGCAACGATCTTCAGACGCGCCATTCGCTCGACCAGCTCCTCCGAAAGGATGGACGCATGCTCGACCCGATGCCGGCGAACCAGGTTACTCTCGCCGGTCTCATTCAGCGCCGCCTCGATCGCGTCCACGGCTTGCCCGACCGCCCGATCTCCGATGGCATGGATCGCCGCCTGCCAGCCGGCAAGATGGACGTTCCGAACCATCTCCGCAAGCTGCTCGTCGGTGTGGAGGAGTATCCCCCTGTTGACCGGGCTGTCCAGGAAGTCCTCGGTCAAGGCCGCCGTGCTTGCGCCCATCGAGCCGTCGGCGAATATCTTCGCCGAGCCAATGCGCATCATGTCGTCGCCCATGCCGCTTTTGAACCCCTCGTCCTTCAACTTGGCGAACATCTCGTACGACACCTGGACGTAGAAGCGAATGGGGAGTTTGCCCGAGCCATGCAAATGGCGGATCGCCTGAAGATCGTCCATGGAGTTTATCAGGCAGTGAGCGCACGTGATCCCGGTCGCCCTCGCCTGGTTCGCGGCATAGAGGGTCGCCTCCACAGTCTGCTCGAAGGTCGTGTCGGGGATCTTCAGCCAGATCGGACCGGGGTCATTCTCGGTGAAAAGGCCGGTCTCCCTCCCCGGGTAAGGAAGCTTCTCAGCGCCCGCAAGCTCAATTGCCTTGCTGTTCGCCACACAGGCATGCCCGCACAGGCGAACAATGAAAACGGGCTTGTCCCGACAGATCGGGATGTCCCGACTGATCGGGATGCTCGCTCCGGCGGCACTCGCTCCCGCGGCATCGCGGCTGACTTCATCCAGGTCATGGCGGGTGGGGAATCGTCGCTCAGCGAGGATCTCATGGTCGAACCCGATGCCTAGTATCCACTCCGAGGGCCTTTTTTCGGCATGCTTCCGAAGCCGGTCCTGAATCTCGCTAATCGAGCGGCAGCCACCCAGGTCCGCCCACCTGAGCTTGGAGTTGCCGTAGTAGATCAGGTGAATATGCGAATCGGTGAATCCGGGGACCACTGTCCGGCCCTCGAGGTCTCTCTTCGGCCCATCGAGCCCCAGCGCCTCATCACCCAGCGCAACGATTCGCCCATCCTTGATGGCGACCGCCGAGGTCCATGGACATTCCGGCGACAGGGTGAAGAACCGCCCGTTCTTGAGGATCAGGTCCGCGGTCACTCGATCTTCTTCCTCCCGTCGGCGACCGGCGAGATGGTCTTGCGAGTCTTGATGTAATCCACGACCGCTTTATAGGAAGTGACGTTCAATGTCCGGAAGTGGATATCCTTGAAGTAGAGTCCCTGGAGCCAGTCAATGGACGCGACCTGGTAGATCACATTGTCCTCGATCGGCGTACCGTCCAGGAGGTTCGCCTCGACCAGTTTCTTCTTAACCGTGTGGTACCTCATGCCGGAGACCACCGGCTTGTAGTCGAGCTCGTTAATGAGCCATTTGAGTTTCGACCCAGGCACGTCCATGATCACGATCTTGTTCTTGAACGGCAGCATGGTTGCGATGTCCCAACCCTTGATCGGCCCGGCGAGGAGGTCCGCCCGTGCCCCCGCATATCCATAGAATGCAATTGGGGTCTTCGCCTTCTCGCGAATAGCATCGCAAACCAGGTTTGACACCGTGCTCTCACGATCGCGGTCGTCATAGAAGGTTGCCGTCGCCTCGCCGATAGTCCGGCCGTATTCCCTGGCGATAGGGTCATAGTACTTACTCACGACCTTGGCCGTCGCCTTGTCCTCGGGGATGTCCCTGGTGACCGGGATAAGCTTGTTGCTTTGGCCTATGATCTTGTATGAGCCGCTCTCATTATCCAGTTGAAGGTCGAGCCGCCCCAGCTCCCCGCCTTTCTCGTAATCCTGAAGGATTATCACCCCGTTGATGACTTGC
>DASRZD010000457.1:0-2416 GCA_035686805.1 Armatimonadota bacterium | reverse complement strand
CGGAGAATCGCTCGGTGCTGAGGGGGTAGACGTATCGGCAGAGATTGCCCACATTGCCCACCACCTCCGTGTACTCCAGCCTGATGCGCTTGTCGCCGTTCGCCGGGATGGGATACACTCTCGCTCGGAAGGTATTTCGGTCCATATACTCCAGGAGCGCGGGGTCTTTTCGCCGCCGAACGATTGACTCGTAGAGCCGGCGAGCCTCGTCGCGACCGAGGATCTTCCCCTGCTGCTCGACCTCACCGACGAACATGGAAAACTTGTGGATGGTCGCGCCCTTGGGGAGCGGGAAGATGTATGTGCCTTCCTCCTCGCGGGCCGTTTCATTGTGGAATATCTGGTCAACCTTAGTGACGGCGGCCTGACCGTCAATGGCGACATCCACATGATGGTACTTCACCGAAAAAGCGTCTGCTTCCGGCTGATGCACCGGCAGCAGAAATCCATCGGCCATGGCCATGGATGCCGTAAGGAAAAGCGCCAGTCCCAGTACTAAAACAGTAAATCGCATTGGATTCCTCCTGATATGATCGCCGCTTGTCTAACAGTTATACGACGGAAATCGGGGAAAGGATACACGGCTCGAGGTTCAACGTTCAAGGTTCAGAGTTGGACGTTCGACGGGCGCTTGGTGTATGCTCTTAGAGGAGGGTCGGCCCAATGTTCACAATACCAGCCTGGCAGTATGACGAATTCAAGCAGATAGGCACCGACTATGACTCCATCGCAGAAGTCGAAGCCTATGACCGGCGCATGCAGAGTCTGCGAGATGTCGCCCAGGAGGCGGAGCACATCCTTGGTGTCCTGGAGATCACTCCGCAGAGCACAATCCTGGAGATCGGCACCGGCACGGGAGAGTTTGCCATCCGGGCAGCGGCTCGGTGTGCCAGGATTCATGCCGTGGACATATCCGAGATGATGCTGGATTACAGCCGGTCGAAGGCGAAGACACGGGGAGCATGTAATCTGGAGTTCAAGAGGGCCGGCTTCCTTACGTTCGAGTGCGAGCCTGTAGATGCAGTCGTATCCCAACTTGCCTTGCATCACCTCCCGGACTACTGGAAAGCGGTCGCTCTGCGCCGGGTCTTTGACGCGCTCAAGGACGGCGGCAGGCTGTTTCTCAACGATGTGGTCTTCCCTGGGGACGTCAACAGCCATGAAGCCCTTTTCAGTAAGTGGACAGCCGGAGCCGAGAGGGCCGCGGGCAATGAGATAGCTCGGGAGATAGCCGCTCACATCCGGGATGAGTACTCGACCCTTGACTGGGTCATGGAGGGCCTGCTGAAGACCACGGGGTTCTCCATCATCAGCGCGGATTACTCAAAGGAGCTGTTCACGAGCTATGTCTGCGCGAAGTAGGATTAGGGAAAACAAGACTACACAAGGAGACAACCCATGACTAAAATCATCCTGATCATCCTATGTATCCTGTTTCCGATGAGTGCCCTTGCCGATGTGCCGAAGGGGGTTTCGGCGAGGGACTTCGGCGCGAAGGGCGATGGGGTCGCCGATGACACCGCCGCCATCCAGAAGGCCCTGGATTCACTGACCGGCGGGGGAGTCGTGAATCTGCCGGCGGGCGCATACCGGATCACCGATTCGCTGAAAGTCCCGCAAGGGGCGACACTTCTGGGGGAAGGCGCGAGATGGGAGAATAGCGCCACCCGGCTCGTCATAGAGAAGCCGGGGTTCGTGGGCGTGCGACTGAGTCATGCCGCGTCGGTGAAGGGCCTGGCGATCCTTTATCCTAACAACACGGACAACGCCAACCCGACCGAGTATCCGCCCGCCATCGAACTCGACGGCATCAATCCGTCGGTGGAGAATATCGTCTTCAGCAACGCGTGGATCGGCGTCTCGACCCCACCCGGCGGCGGGAATGCCGGCCAGGGGATGTTCCGCGACCTCACGGGCTTCGTGCATCACCGCGGCATACACCTGTCCGGCTGCCGGGACGTGAACCGCATCCTGGACGTGCACTGGTTCGTCGGCGGCAAGGACACGGCTGGAAAGCAATCATACTACCGCAAGAACCGCGTGGGCTTCGAGTTCGGCGATGTGGACGGCGTGTTGATGGACCGGTGCTTCATCATCGGGGGCAAGACCTTCTTCCACCAACTCCCGGTGAAGGATAACAAAGAGCCCGCGCACTCGCTCGGATTCCAGATTGATGAGTGCTGGATCGAGGACGTGGATGCCGGATTTATCTTCGAGGGGGCGTGCGGGTTCACGATCAACAGCTCGAACATTCTGGTGCGGGAGAATGGGGTCGGGATCAAGGTGGACGCGAACAGCCTGTTCTACAATGCGGTCATCGAGGGGGTTCAGGTCCGAGGGTTCGGCAAGCCTTTCGTGGGATTCGAGTATGACTGCCATAATCCCCATCCCCGAAACCGGCTGGCGATCTCCGACT
>DASRZD010000456.1:0-2721 GCA_035686805.1 Armatimonadota bacterium | reverse complement strand
CGGGCCAGCGGCAGCGGAATTACGTAGCAGCTTGTCACTGACGACTACATGTGCCGCTACTTCCTGCGGTTCCAGTTTTATCTCTCGCGTCTCCGGCTCGGTCTCGGGTTTGGTCGCCGCTTCAGCGATCCAGACTACTTGCACACCAGCGAATACCCCGCGCGCACCGCTCTGATCCAGGGCCGGCATGGTGATGGCCGCATCCGGAGGATCCCCGGCCGGGATGACTCTCGCCCGAGGGCGAAATACGGCGTCCTGCGGCTGGATGGGTTCCAGCATCGGTCCCATCTGCTCGGGGACGAGAACGCCGCCGGCGGTACCGACACCCATTGACATGTCGCGGTGCTCTCTGCCGTCGGCGAGTTGCCGCAATCTCTCGTCCTGCGGCGCAAACCGCACAACGGTCAAGAACTCCCCAAAATTGCGAAAGCTTTGTTTGGTCGGCTGCGGATCGCCATCCGGTGGATCTCCCGGCGGGAGGTCGAGGCTCTCCTTGGCGATGGCGATCAGCTCGTCCATCTTCCGGATCTCGCCGGCAAGCCGCTCCTGCTCGGCGCGCTCCTCATCGGTGAGCCCTCGACTCTCACCGATCACCTTGTCCAGCAATTCTTGCCGCTGCTGAACAAAACCCGCCCTCTTGTCATAGAGGGGTTTCAATCTTGGATCCATGTGATTCTCCTTACTCTTTGAGATAGGGCCATGGATCTTGACTCAGTGCATCCTTGGACATCTGTACCACCTCCAGCAGCGCCCTGCTGCCGTCCCCGAGCGCCCTCGGTTCCGGATGGTGCCGCAGCGCCAAATCTCTGCACCGTGCCATGACCACGGTTTCCTTGTATGCCGGATAACTCACCGGCGAATAATCGTATAGGTTAGCGAAACTCAGGATCTCCCGAATCTCGATTCTATCGTCGCCTTCTCCCTCCCAAAACCATCGATCCTCTTCCACATCAAACGCAAAGCTCATACGATTGATGATCCCGTTTTGAATGGCCTCAAAGCCGTTGCGTCCCCAGACGGTCTTGCTCACATTCGCGTGAATGAACACGCCTTTTTCGTCTTCCTTGACTTCCAACGTGCCAGCCGAACGCCGCGCCATGGGCTGGGAACTTTCATGATCCCAAAGCACAAGCTCATCCGAACTCTTCAGTATTTCGGTGGCCGCACCTGGACGAATGATCTCGCGAAAGCCCCAGATCAAAGCATAGACGTCATAGACAATTGGATAGCCCTCGATGATCATGGCACCATCGTCATCTACCGCACGCATCTCGCCAATAAACGGCACGAACCGTCGTTCCGCCTGAAGAGCGCTGTCCTCTTCTTTGGCTGGTTCAAATGACCCATCTGCTTCTTTGCAATGAGCTTTCGCCGAATCTGCAGTCCAGATATCTTTCGGATATCTCATGGCTTGCAATTCGCTTTCATCCGGTCCTTTGATCCCATAGACGTAATCTATGCATTTTCCATCGTGCTTTACTTTGCAGTTCTCCCGAGCATACTTTTCATAATTCGGTTCTTTGAGTCTGCAAGAATGTTCATTTTCGTATGGCATTTGATTTATCTCCTTCGGGCTTCTCTCCGGGCCCGTCTTAAAAGCCGCTGCACAAGCCGCCCGGCCTTGCGCGAATTGCGGAGAAGTCTATCTGTCACGACTACATGGGCGGTTACTTCTCTTTTTTCGATCATGCGCTTGCCTCTATCCCACAGTCGCAATTGTGTGCTATAATGCCTTCAGCGAGATAGAATCCTGATCCCGTCTGGAGGTTGAATACAAATCCATGAAAAGAATCGCGCTTGATGCTGACGATCTTGTCCGGCGCTATCTGGCCGGAGAGTCTGTCTATGGACTTTCGCTGGCGCTCGGAGTCGATCGGAGCGTAATCGCTCGCCATCTCAGGGAGAGCAACATCACGCTCCGCTCCCATAGTGATGCCGGAATAGTACGAGCCCGAAGAATGACGCCCGCGCAGAGGAAAACCCAAGCGACCGCGGCTAACCGTGCGGCTAAGGGGCGACGGAAGACGATCGCTGAACAATGCTTGACTGCGCAGACCAGGCAACGGCGCGGAATTGGGATTTCGTCCTACGAACGCAATCTTACTTCCCTGCTTCACAAGAGGGGCATAGACGCGATCCCACAACTTGCGATCGGCCCCTACAATTGCGACCTTGGAGCCTATCCCGTCGCCGTGGAAGTTTTCGGCGGCGGTTGGCACTGGCACGGCTATCATTTCGGGACTGTCGAGAAGCGTTTCCGCTATATCCTCAATGCGGGATGGATGATTTTGGTGATTGCCATTTCCAAGCTTTACCCAATTACCGGAGAGATGGCTGATTATGTCGCTGCCTTCATCAAGTGCGCCCGCCGCGATCCATCCCTGCGGCGTCAATATCGGGTGATTCGGGGTGACTTGGAACTCATGGCCTCTGGCCGTCTTGACGATGATGAGATCTCCATCGTACCAACGTTTACTCGCGGACGAAACGCCCTCGGCCAATACACGAGAGTGTCCCGGTAGACATCCGTCATGATAAGGCGGATGTCGTCTTATACTTGTTACGATCAATGGGCGCTCGGCCCCTTCAGGCTGAAAATCCCCGGGCTCCAGGAATGCGCCCTGAATCTCGATCACCTTGCCGTCCAGCGCCAGACAGTAGGGACAGCTCTTGCCGTAGGACACCGAGACGAGCTTGGTCACGCCCGCAAGCACAAACACG
>DASRZD010000455.1:0-2130 GCA_035686805.1 Armatimonadota bacterium | reverse complement strand
GCGTTCCGGTCGGCCTACCCGACTCAGGGAACGGATGCGCTCCTGGATCGCGGCAAGATTACTCTGATACGGCGCGGATGACGCCATGGATCATTTGTGCCCTCGGGAGGTGCGCCCCGGCACGCGCTGTTCCTCGACCCGCCCACGGGGTGTTCCTTCCTCGACCGGGAACGATTCGAGAAGTTTCTGGAGTTCTTCGGTAATCAACTGAAGCTGCTCATACATATCCTGATCGCGGAGGTCTTTGACGGGTTGAGAAGCCAGCATTCGCGCACGCGCCACGACTTCCTGATCTGCATATTCCAGGGGTTGCCGGGCTACTTTCTGGATCATGGCTCGGGCGGCGTTGAGTGCCTGAACTGCGGCACGATAGCTGATATCGGTTCCCCCGGAGATATCTTTGTCTCCCCCCTCACCCGTCTCAGAGGCCAACTGAAGGGACCGAATGAAGCTATCTACCAAGTATTCGGGGATCCCCTGCTCTATAGCCCTGTCTCGGAACAAAGCCCATCCCTCTTCGGGGATGTTATAGGACATGCCGTTGTTGCCGAACCATTCGGGATGCATTCCGAGCATTTCGACTTTCCAATCCTGAAAGTCAGCTTTGAGCATTTCGCTCCAGTCTTTGACTTCACCGCCGGCGAAGACGTTCTGGTTGGATCGGCCAGCGGCGGCGATGCTCTTTTGCCATGGCAAGTAAACATTCTCCTCCCATTCCTGAACCGCCTCGCGTTCACTCGTCGTGAATCCCTCGCCCGCTTTGCGTTCGCTTGTCTGGTATCTTTCAGCCGCCCGGTTCTCCTCGTAGCGTACACCTCCGGGACGACCCAAACTCTCCTCCAGCCCTATCTGCGCCTCGGCCTGGATTCCGGGCATCTCCTGTTCCTGTTTCCGCTCGGCCCGCGCTTCCCGCTGACCGATGAACGATCCCAAACCTTGCTGGAGCATTCCCCACCCATGCTGTCGGCGCTGATCGCTCATCTGCATCAGATCCCGAATCCGCTCCCAGCGGTTCTTATTGACCTCGGCCCAGCTCATAATTCCCTCCGAATCCAGCCCAGGATATAGCAGAGCGGCACCCCAAACCACAAGAGAAGCTTGCCGCCCAAGTGTCCTCTCTTTCTGACCCCGACCCGATGCGCCATTTCTTTCGCCCATGGAAGAGCAAAGAACGCCACGGCTTTTGTGAGTCTCGGAGAATAGCGCATCTTGTAGGCCAGGGGATAGGCCCACCATCGGTATCCGTAGAGCACCAAGGAGTTCACGTTCCGACTAAATGCAACATCCGCCACGAACAACTCATCGTCTATCAATCCTTGGTGATGTAGTTCCGTACAAATGACCGTGGGGATCAGACCCAAGATCATTCCGAAGATTCCCAGTCCGCCCATGATGTTGTCCGCATTTTGCGAATCCTCGGCCAACTGTATTCCCAGAGCTTCCAGTTCGGCATAGAAGGGGGCCATCGCCAACTCGAACTGTTCGGACATATAGTCGATGATGTGGCTGTCAATCCCCATCTCCAGGAGAGCAGTCTTCTGGATCATCTCGGCCTGCCTGAGAACCCCCTCTATTTGAGTGCCATACTCCTGGAGCTTGAGTTCGGCTTGCTGATAGAATCCATCCAGGGCTTGTGTGATTCCCGCCTGCCGTCGATTCAAGTAGTCCCCGACCGACATTTGCCCCGCAGAAACCATCGCGTTGTATTGCTGGGCATCGCTCTCCTGCATCTGCATGGCCCGAGCAAACTCTTCGCCCATGATCGCCAGGTCGCGCTGGAGACGCGTGTCTGCAATCTGCTGATTGTACTCGTCGTACTCGGTCATGCCCCGGACCCAACTCCCGGTCGCGCCGGTCATGGCCTCGAATTGTTTCATCTGCTCGTCGCGCATGGCGCTGGTTGCCATCCGGCCCTGCTTGGCAAGCGCGGCCCTCTCTTCGTCAGTATAGGCTTGGGCGCGGTAATCTTCAGCACTTCCCGGCATCTTGCTCTGCATATAGGCTCGGTAGTCTTCGACATTATCGAACCCCGCCATCCGCGCGGCATACTCATCAGCCTCGGACATCCACTGATCCGGGCCTTGTTCCAGCGTACCCAGAAGCCGTCCGATATTTTCATACTCGCCCGAT
>DASRZD010000454.1:0-2100 GCA_035686805.1 Armatimonadota bacterium | reverse complement strand
CGCTACCACGATCGCTCCTCCGAAGAACGGTATCTGATACCCCAGCTTCGCCCATAGGAAGCCGCCGGTGATGGGGACGATCACTGCCGCCGCATGATTCACCGAGACGCCCATCGCCAGGCTGGGCATGACGTCCTCCGGATCGGCGATCTTGTGCAGGTATGTCGTCAGGCCGATGCTCCCCAGGAAAAAGAGGTTGTCCATGAAATAGAGCGAGTAGAGGATCGGCGGATGCTTGATGAACGCATATCCGAGGAACACCGGGATCAGGGCCGCATAACAGAAGGCCAGCACCTTTCGCTCGCCGATTCGGTCAATGAGCCTGCCGACCTTCGGGGCGAGGAAGATGTTCATCAGATTGTTCGCGATCATCAAGCCCGCGACGATCTGCAGCGGCGTATGGTAGTTGCGCACCAGGGCGAATATGGCGAACGTGATGAAAACCTGCTTACGGCAGCCCTCCAGGAAGACGAGCGCGTAGTACAGCGAGTACCGGCGCTTGAAGACCATGCGGGGCTTTTCCTTCTGGCCGATGTCCCTGCTAATCATCGCAACGGAGACTGCCCCGGCAGCAACGATCACCCCGGCGAGGACGAAGATATTCCGGTAGCCGATATACTTGCCGCCCAGGAAAACCAGCGCCATCCCGCAGATCGTTCCGAACGCCCCAACCGCTCCAAGCTGACCGAGTCTCCTGCCCTTGCTGTGCTCGTCGGCGAGACTGAGGGCCATCGAAGGGCTGATCGGCATCCACGCGTGCAGGCCGATGCTCCAGATCAGCGAGTAGATCAGCAACTCGGGCATGCTATCAACCATATAGTAAGACCCCAAGCCGACCGCCAGGAGTCCGAGAGCGACTGAGGCAAGGATCGGTTCGGCGACCCGCATCGTCAGCGCCGCCACGAGGAACATCAGGAAGCCGGGCACCTCTCTCAGCGATTCGAGTATGCCTAACTGGCTCGGCTGGAGGTTCAGCGCCTCGACCGCGAAATTGTTGAACGTCGAGAAGTACGATCCGAAGCCGAACGAGACGCAGAATATCGTAAAAGCCAGCAGTCTCAGGTCGCGGCTTCCTCGTCGGGCAAAGGATCTGATCTGATCGGTACCGAGGGCCATTACCTGATGAACTCCAATACTTCCTCGAGGGGCTTTCTGGGCTTTGCGAGGGGTTCTTCGTCCGGAATCCCCAGCGGCAGGAGGGCAATGACCTCCCAGGGCGGCATGATGCCCAGCAGCTCCTTGATCTCCGGGCCGGCGATGCACGGAGCAGTCATCCAGCAAGTCCCGTATTTCATCGCATGTGCCGCAAGGCACAGGTTTTCCATGGCCGCCCCGAGGCTCTGGATATCCGGCTTCTGCCGGAGGGCGTCAATCGCCGCCCGCTCCCATCCTCGCTTTTCGAGTACCTCCTCAACCGCCGACCGATATGGCTCTCCCAGAACGACTATGGTGACAGGGGCGTCCGCGAAGAATCCGCTCCATCCCTTTGCGGCCTGCAGCCTTGCGATATAGGGCTGAGCCTCAGGCCATTCGCAGACCGCATCGAGCTTGCGGAGGATGACTTCGCTCATCTGCTCCATCACCTTGCGATTGGTCACAGCAAGGAACTTCCACATCTGCATATTGCCGGCGCTGGGCGCCATCGTGGCAAGCTCGATTATCCGGCGAACGTCCGCCTCGGGGATCGGGTCGGGCTTGAACTTCCGTATGCTCCTTCGATTGCTGATTGCCTCGAAAACGTCCATGACGGCCTCCCTTGCCGTGTTAGTATAACACGAAGGACAGGGTCTTAGGTTTTCGGCTGTAGGTTCTGGGGAGCCCCACAACCCATAACCCTCCCTTACAGCCGCTTGAGCACCAGTATCTCTCCCTCGCCCGGCGGCATCCACCTGTGAAATGGATACCGGGCGATCTCACGATAGCCGGGTATGGGGCCGAAAGCGAGTGCGTAGAAGGCCCTTATCGCCGTCTCCCAGTTGGGTTTGTCGGTATAGGCCAGCCAGCCGTTGCATTCATATCCCCCATGGACGGAGGTAACCGGCACCTTGTGCTTGCCGACCAGATCACCGTATGCCTGCCAGCGAGCCCTATTCCAGGCGA
>DASRZD010000453.1:0-4900 GCA_035686805.1 Armatimonadota bacterium | reverse complement strand
CAGGTGGGAGAGAAGCTCCCACATCACTATGGGGGAAGCCAGTGCCCGGTATCCCTTTGAGGTCTCCTTATCCCGTAATTCCATCGCTAGGTTCCCCACGGCTCGGCAGTCCAAGTCCCGAGTAAGGTTAAGATAGACGTTTGTATCGAATACAGTTATCATCCCCACGCACCCATCGGAATTAGTTCTCGCCTTCCTGACATTGTTCAAAGTTTCGCCAGCCTCATTTTCGCCGCGTCCTCGCCCCCATTTGCCAGGTAGAGGAGTGGGAGGGGGCGGTCGGTGCCTTCGATGAACTTCGGGCGGGCGGACCAGGGGGCTTGCGAGAGGACGTTATTCAGGTCCATCCAGTATTCGAGGCGGGCCGGGCTGAGGCCCTGAATCATGTGCAGGTGATTTGCCGGCGGATAGTGCTTGTACTCGTACATGCTGGCGTACTTCGGCACGACGAACGTGTGCGGCCAAGTGGGAGTAGTCGCCTGACCGAGCGGCTCGGCAAGCTTCTTCGGCACATCGGCGGTAGTGGCTTCGTCCCAGCTCAGGCTGAAGATATCGGAAAGGCTGCTGAACATCAGCCGCCCTGCAATGCCATCCAGGCCACCGGGCGAGACGAAGGTCACTGAGTTGCCCATGCCGGGGAAATAGCCCTCATCCGCGAGAGGCATGCCGACTCCGGCCATGATCTTTTCCACTGAAGCACCCGGTGTCGCCGCCCAATCGAGCGATGCGCTGCCGGAATTATCTCCGTCCACGAGGCCCTTCTGCGCCCAGAGTTCGTCCTTCGGGAGCTTGACCCCAACCTTCTTCGCGAGCGCCTCCAACTCCCATTTCTCCCAGACCTTGCGGAAGTCCATGAAGAGCGGCGGGTTGCCGCCAGTGAGGGCGGTGAAGAAGAGCATCGTGAGAAGGCCCTGGACGTCCGCCTCGGTTGCGAAGGGCAGAGGCACTTTGACGCCGTTGTGATCGAAGGTCGAGTTGAAGAACGACTCCATCGCATCGGCGACCGGCAGCGGGATGCCGCGCTTATCCGAGCCCCATTCGAGCTGGCTCATGAACCCGCCGCCGACCGCATTGAGATCCTTCAGGAGGTCGCGGGTGATGAGATACAGCGCCAGGCTCTGGTTGAAGCGCTCGGAATCGGCCTGATCCCGAATCTCAAGCCGCTTGCCGAGGTGCTTGTCAATGAATGCGCGGAAGGTTTTCAACTCCTTCGCGTCATAAGACTTTTTTTGGAGCATGTCGGCGAGGAGCTTCATGTCCAGGCGGGTGATCTCGATGCCGAACTGGCGGCGAGTGGGGAGTACGTGCGCGAGGGCGGTTTCCATGCCCATCGAATCGTGGCCGAAGATCACGACCCGGCTGCCCTTCAGCGACTGAGTCGTGACTGCCGCGAACGCCCAATCCACCAGCGCTTGGGCGGTATTCTCCGTCATCTCGGGCTTGAGGCCGGTATCCGGCCACGTGCCGACATTGAGGTGGGAGAGCCTGCCGTACTGGGCGAGGGCGCCATTCACCGCATGAGCGAAGACGACTCCCGGCTTCGGGCCGCTGTTGCCGCAGGTGAAGTTGATCGGCGTGTCGGCGGGGAACTGCTGAAGGAGGGAGATCACGCTCAATTGCGGGAACGCCCAGGTATCGGGAGTGCAGACCAGGACATTCACACTGGCGTCCTGGAACTGCTTCGCAACGATGTCCGCCTGAGGCTCACCGTCAACGAGTATGGGAGCGTAAACCACCTTGACCGGCGAGCCGTCCGGGAGCTTGACGCGGTCGGCGAGGATGTCCGCCGCCATGCTTACGATATTCCGGCATCGCTGCCGGCTCTCTTTATCAATCCTCGGGTCACCGGCGCAGAAGACTCCGATGACCGGGGTATTCTTTGCGGACTTCTCAACCTTCGCTGCTAGTGCAATCGCCTTTCCCATGGGACACTCCTTGTTGCCGAATTGTTGCCGCCATTCTAGCAAATGGGGGCAGGGAGGGCAAGCGCGGAAGTGTGGGAGTGTGGGAGTGTGGGAGTGTGGGGGTATGGGAGTCTTCTTGTTACCTGATTTGAACCAAAGGACATTCCAGTGCGACTGTTATAATGGGAACCTCGAGGACACCCATGATCACCGATAGAGAACGCATCTATAACGAGTTACTCGTCCTGCGATGCCGAAGACGCGAAGACGGCGCGATGGAGGAGCTCGTCCACCGCTGGGAGAAGCGGCTGTTCTACTACATTCGCAGGCTGGTTAGCGACGAGGAAGACGCGTGCGATGTGCTCCAGGAGACGTGGCTGAAGGCGATCAGGGGAATCGCAACCTTGCGCGACCCGGGCATCCTTCCCATGTGGCTCTATAGAATTGCCCGGAACACGGCGATGAGCCGCTTGAGGGGACGTTACGCGGACAAGGCCGTGATCGAGGACGAGCCGGGCGAGATACCGGACAACGGTGATTCGTTCACCTTCGAGGACGCCGAGCAGGTTCATTACGGCCTTAGCAGGATCTCCCTTCCCCATCGGGAAGTGCTGACGCTGTACTTTTTGGAGGACTTGTCCGTGGATGAGATCGCTGAGGTGCTGGGGGTGGCTTCGGGAACGGTGAAGTCGCGATTGCATTTCGCCAAGAAAGCCTTGCGGGCGGTCCTGGAGCAGGAGGCGGTCAGATGACAGACGAGAGATTCTCCGACCGGCTTGTGGAGTCGGAGCAGATGAGCCCGGGCTGCCGGGAAAGATACGAAAGAGAGGTAAAGGCAATGTTGGAGACAAGGCTTACACCCATTCAGCGGTTCACGTTCGGGTTTACCGCCCTCGTGGGCATCGGGTTTCTGGTCGTTTTCGGATATCTGGCAATCATGGCGAGTGAGCTTCCTGCCCTGGCACGGGGTGGATTCGCGCTGGGCTCGATCTTCGGATTGGTCTGGGGGATTGTCGCCGGGCGAGTAGCCTGGAAAGGTGTGATGCACAGACGCAATATTCCGAATGCGCTCACCGGCATGGTATGGGGCTTAATTGTGTTCGTGACGGTGGGCACGTTGCTCGTCACCGGCAAACACCCAGACTCGGTGCGCTCAGTCTACATGGTGCTCAGTGTGCTGGTCTACTTTGTCATGGGAGTTGCTTTTGTGATAACGAATCGGATAGACCAGACGTTCATACGCACGGAGGAGAAGTTCCTGCAGCTCGAGCTGAAGCTTGCAGAGATCGCGGAAAGGATTGGCGAGAGCAAACAGTGAACAGTAAGCCGTGAACAGTGGGTTGAAACACGGCAGATTTGTGCTCACGGCGCTTGTCCTGATCCTGCCTCGTCTGGTATTCGCGGCGGGGCAGACGGATTATGTGCTGGCCTCCGATCAGGCGTCCGAGCGGGCGCACCATTTTGCCGATAGTGGCTCTAAGCTGGAGAAGTGCGGAGGCCAGGTGGGTCTTCGGGATGAGCGGTATGTCTGCCGGACAACACCCATCCTTGTGCAGGAGCCGAAGAACCTCGCGCTGAACATTGAGCGTGCCGGCTTCCCCTGCCCTTCCGCAAGCTCGACTTCAGCGGGCTATGACCTTTATGGGCCGATTGACGGCACGAGCATCACCTGGACGAACGACTCGTCGGACGAAGGTCCTTCCTACTGGGACCTGGACTTCGGGACGCCGACTCACATCGGGAAGATGTATCTCAAGACCTGGAAAGGCTACCCGCTCAAGGACTTCGATATCCTTGCCTGGGATGGGCATGATTGGGGCAAGCCCCTTGCGAGCGTTCGCGGCAACAAGGACGTCCTGTTGACCTTTCCCAAGCTCGATGTGACCACGAGTAAGCTGCGGGTGTTGTGCATCAACGGCCCGGACCACCAGGCGATATTCCGCCGAATCGAGGAGTTCTCGGTCTACGCGCCCCCCGCGCCCACGCCGAAGTTTGAGCCGAAATGGATCAGCTATCGGATGAAGGTCCCCTCTTCCGGCCGCTGGACGCTCGAAGTCCAGGAGGTCAATGACGACACCCACAACGGCGACACGACTTGCTACCGAATCCTGGTTGACGGCAAACCGGTCTATCTGCGAAACTTCGTTGACGACGGCCCCGGACTGGCGACCTACTTCGTAGACATCCCGGCGATGGGAAAGCAATATGCCACCGTGACCCTAAAGGACACATCGGGCTATGGGATGAGGATTCGCTCGCTGCGGGCCTACGATGATTTCGAGACCTACTGCCGTGAGAACCGGTTTATGGACCCGATGCTCATTTGCCCGAGAATCCTTCGGATGGGCAAGAATGACAAGATTGATACCACGCAGATTGATGCATGGATTGATGCCTTTACAAAGGCAGGGCTGAGAAAGAACATCGGCTTCTGCGGGGACTTAGCCTATCTCCAGAGGGGCCCGGAGTACGTCAAGAAGATGGCGGATGCAGTGGGGCAATTCGTGCTGGACAAGAATGTGCCGGTCGTGCTTGGGTTCCCGACCACCTGGTCGTTCTCCCCGATGAATACGCCCGACGGACATGGGGGCAAGTTCCGCGATATCCAGTATCAGCAGATTTGCTACAGCAAGTTCGATAACTACGATGACCCGGGCCTGAAGGAGTACATGGACAGGTGCAAGCCCGGCTGGTATGACGTTCATTATGGCCTCAGCACCCCGAATCACTGGTCGAGCGTCCCCTGGCTCACCATGAACAACAAGGTCCTGAACGGCGCTCGGCAGTGGGGAATCTCGGACGCCATCCGCAAGCTCAATCCATGGTTCGCGGAGATGGAGCGCAGGGGCATGAGCGGCAACCTGGCGGGCTTCATGGGCGAGGACGAGCCGGTCTATTGGACCAAGATCGTTGACGTGCTCGGCGATGGGTATGGGCGAGTCAACAATGGCGTCGCTCGGGAGGACCTGCTCATTGACTTCAACTGGTCGGTGATT
>DASRZD010000452.1:0-6509 GCA_035686805.1 Armatimonadota bacterium | reverse complement strand
GGACTATTCCGGTTACGCATTACTCGTTACTTATTACGTGGAGTGAACGCTATGGTCTTTCGCGCTCGAACGGGAGTAATCCTCTCGCTTGCATTGCTCTTCACGACCAGTCTTTGGGCAGCACCCCCCGACCTCGATGAGCACATCACCATCCACTTGTCCGATGCAGCCATGCCCGGAGCGGCGATGGCGATCGGCAAGCTGGGCGGGATCGGGGTCATTGCCCCCAGCGAGCCTGCGAACGGCATCTCCATGTACCTGAAGGATGAGCCGCTGAGCAAGGCGCTCGACGGGCTGGCGGCGGCATCGGGGACGAGCTGGAGCCTGATTGATGAGTTGGTCGTGTTCGCCCATCCCTCCGAGGAAGGCGAGCCATCCGTCCCTGAGGTGAATGAGATCCTGACTCCCGAGCAGATCATGGCCGAAATGATCTCATCCCTGGACTCGGTTCAGCTTTATCGGGTATCCGCCGGGAACTCCATATCCTA
The DNA here is from genome assembly GCA_035686805.1 of Armatimonadota bacterium. Lineage (GTDB taxonomy): Bacteria > Armatimonadota > UBA5829 > DTJY01 > DTJY01 > DASRZD01. The sequence continues at coordinate 6,021 of DASRZD010000452.1, read as the reverse complement.
CGGCGAAATGAACCCGCATCAGCAGGATTTGCTAAAGACCCTGCTGTCACCGCCGGCAGTGGGAATCGCCGAATCCGGCGGCACGATCCGCAGCGTCCCAACTCCCGAGCAGGCGAGCATCTCGTTCATCTCGCTTCCGTATCTGACGATCCCGAACGGCGGGAGGTCACTGAACCTGAGGCTGGATTCGACTACGTATACGCTGCTCAAGAAGGGAGCCGCGAGATGAGGGGGCGAGCGCAAGGTTCATGGTTCATGGTTCATGGTTCATGGTTGGGGGGATTGCTGGTCCTGTCTCTTGTCTGTTGTCTTCAGTCTGTTGTCTACTCCGCGGATTGGAAATCGGACGAGCGGATGATCGCATCCGTCACGCTGCCGAGGGGGGAGATAACACTCAAGGACCTTTGTGAGGAGATGGGGGCGCAGACGTCGTCCGAGTTCTACGTGGACCGCCGGCATGCGGATGACAAGATCGCCTGGCAGGCCGGGGAGAGCAGGCTCAAAACGGCCATGGCCGCCATCGAGTCCACGACCGGCCTCCAGTGGCGCATGGTCGGCGATATGTTCTTCCTCAGCCGAGACGCGAATGGAGTGGCGGTCACGAACTGGAACGCACGGTATGGGGAGGCGAAGAAGGCGGCCCTGGCGGGGGTTGCCCGCAAGCAGGTGAAGGAATGGGTCCACCGCACCATGCCGTTCCCTGCGAGGGTGGACTCCGCCTGGGAGCTTACCCCGCTTCAGAGGGAGCAGCTTGCATATCAGCAGTCGCTTCTGATCTTCACCATGACCCCTCCGCAGCTCAACTGGCTGAATTCCGCCCTCAGGAAGAAGAACTTCGCAACCGAGGAAGGCGAAAGCATCATTCAGCAGCTCCAGGCCACTGCGCCCGAGATGTCGGTCAGATCGAATGCCGGCATGCTCGTCCATGGCCCCTCGGGCGACTTCCTCGTGGAGATGGCGCTCACGGGGGATAAGCCGGATGAAGCGCCTGCTCCCAAGCCGGTCAAGGTCGAGCCTCAAACGCCCGATGCGGAAGAAACCAAGACAGTCAGGTTCAAACAGGAAGACTTCAGAGGTCTTTGGCTCACTGAGCCCAATATCCAGGCGCTGCCCACAATGCTTGCGAAGGCGAGGATCAAAGGGTTCAGCGCGCTGTTTTTCCCGGCATTCATCAGCGGGCATGCGGCATATAAGAGTGCCGGTTTTCCGGCGTATAAGCAGGGCTCCGATCAGCTAAAAGAAGCGATAAGGATCGCATCCGAGATGGGATTCGGCGTTCATGCGGTGATTGACGGCACGCTGTGGGGTGATGATCAGCATCCTGCGCCGCAAGAGGCGACCAACCGCGTGCTCCAGGATGTCAATCTGCTCGGGCGCACCTACGGCGAGGAGGAGAAGTGGCAGCGCACCGAGCTGAAGGCGCTGTCCGAGGGCAACGGCAGCGGCACCGACGAAGAGAAGAAAGTCTACCTGTGCCCGGCCTCGTCGCAATTGCCGAGGCTGCTTCGGTCGGTTGTGCAGGAGATAGCGGCCAACTACCAGGTTGCGGGGCTTTGCCTGGATGGCGCGGATTATGCGCACAGCCGGCCATTCGTCCTTGCGGGAGAGAATCTCGCGCCGCCGTTCGGGTACACGCTGGAGGTTCGGCGGGATATTATTCGAGTGCATCAGATTGACCCCATAGACGTAGACCCACAGAGCGTGCGGACGGAAGTGGATGCCGAGGCTTTGGCGCTGTGGGACAAATATAGGCGAGGGAAGTTGACCGGACTGGTGAACGAGGTTGCGACGGCATTCAAGACTCGTCTGCCGGATGCGCTGTTCTCCGCCACGCTGGACATGACCTCGGACGCCGCCTCGCCTGCTCATTGGTCGAAGGTGTTCGGGCTGGATGTGCTCATCCCATCAATGGCGATCAAGATGCCGGCGGGCGCAGATGAGTACGCCTACTCGAAGGATGATGAGTCGGCGGTCGCGTCGCTTCATCGGGCGGTACTGCAGAGCGCGGCGGTGCTCCCGGCGGTGACGGGACTGGATTCGGACTCGCTCGTGGATCAGGTATCGGCGCTGGGAGGCGCGGTCAAGGCAGTTGGGGACAATGGCCTGAAGGGATTCATCCTCGAAGGCGACGCGAAAACCCTCTCATCGGCGCTGGACCTAATAGAGTGAAGATTTGTGATTGCGGGTGTCGGCAGTCTCCCCATCATGCTCCGTGCGGCTGATGACTTCATTCAGTTCTCAAGGAACGGTTGCTCGGCAGCAAACCAGACAGCCAATGCATAGGAATCCCTGGCTCAAGAGTTACGCGCCAGTACAACTGTGACGTGGCCCACTAGGGCACCCGCTGCCTGCAAGCTTGCCAATACCAGTAACACCTTCCAAGCAGCTTGGCCAGGAATTGTTGTCATTTGCAGCCCCTCCCTCACGACAGCTTCATCAATCTCTCGTACGCTGGCGGCAAGCTTCACCATGTCTTGAAAAGCCGTATCATCTACGTATGCTCTTACTAGGCGGGATACCATCCACAGGTAGCCAACTACATATGCGGAAAAGAAAGCGAAGCAAGCACCTACGATCACAAGCCGGCCTATGTGGTGCAGGAACGTCATCAGCCAGAAGCCAGACCATACGGAGTAAAGAGCAGCAGTGGAATATCTCCAGAACAATCTCCGTCGCTGCAGCCTGACATCGCTATGACTCACGGTGATCTTTGGTGACCCGCCAAACGCATAGTAGTTGATCACCAGCATAAGCCAGGCAACAGCCACCGCTATCAGGAAACCCAAGCCAATCCTCATGATCTTAACCCCCATATAGACTTTCTACGCTTTGTATGCTTGTCAGGTAGTCCATAAAGGCACCTATTTCTTCTAGATGGCAGAGTACTGTGACCCCCATGCGGGTTGCCAAGATTGCCCTCTACGGCCTCATACCAGATCCAGGCGACAAATGCGGCCGCTACCACGTAACACAGATACCCGATCAAATCGCTGGTAACTATCGTCGACATCAGACCCATTTGGCCGGTTGGGTCTACCATATTCACCGGATTATATCCACAATATGCATACCAATTGCTCCCATTCCTTCCCGGATCCTCGGAGATGAAGCGGCCGGAGGCCGGGTCATAGTACCTCGCCCGCATGTAGATGAGGCCACTGTCATCCGTCAGGTGGCCGACCCCGCCGGCGAACTGGAGCTTGTTGTTCTCAGCGTTAGTATTGGTATACTTCGTCTCCGCCACACTCGCCGGATGAGGGCCGCCGAACTCCTCATAGTCGAAGGTCTTCAACAGCTCGCCGTCTTCATCCACGATGGCATTCACATTGAGGTTCGCATCGTAGAGGAAGAAGATGGTGTCCGCAGTCTCCCCATCATGCTCCGTGCGGCTTATGACTTCATTCAACCCGTTGGTGTAACTCACCTTCAGGATGTCCGAGCCATCTTTCTCCGCCACCAGGCTCTGCCCGTCGTAAAGATACTGCCTGGTGAGCACACTGTCAACCGACTTCGTCGCCCGCAACCCATCCGGCCGGTAGGTGAGAATGCCATTGGCAGGTACGACACGGGACTCGGCTTGCAGAGCCATTTGCATGATAGGCTTCTTTTCGCCATCCATCACGTATTTCCTGCAATCAAAAGGCTGCTGGGATGCTAGGCTGCAAGCCTGCTCAGTATGCGCTGAGAATTCGGGCCGGTGGCGAGGAGGGTGAAGTCGCGGGCGTCGTCCTCGCCGGAGATGCGGATTTCCAGACGGTCATCAGGGAGCAAACCCTGGATCTTCTCCGCCCACTCGACGATTGTCACCCCCGGGCCGTTGAAGTAGTCCTCGTACCCCAAGTCCTCGATCTGCTCGATGGTATCCAGCCGGTAGAGATCGAAGTGGTAGACCGGCAGGCGGCCCTTATGCTCATGGATGAGGGTGAAGGTCGGGCTGTGGACGAGGTCGGGGACATCCAGGCCGCGGGCAATCCCCTTTGTGAGAGTCGTCTTCCCCGCGCCCAATTCGCCGATGAGGGCAACGACGATGCCCGGCTCGAGGGCACGCCCGATCGATTCACCGAGACGCTCGGTTTCCTCCGGGTTTGTCGTCTTTCGTTCGACGTTCAGCGTTCGACGTTCGGCGTTCGACGTTCGGCTTCTCACTTGAAATGCTCCCAGCCGCCTTTCAACGGCTTGTGAGTGCCGTCGGGATAAGCTATCTCCACCGGGCCTTCCACTATCTCGCCGATCTCGGTGATGCTCGTGCCGGTCTCCTTCACCGCTCGAGTAATCTTGGCCACATCGTCCGGAGGAACAGCCATCAGCAGCTCGAAATCCTCTCCCCCGCCGGCCGCGAGGTCAACGGCGTCTGCTCCCAGTACTTCCGCCGCCCGACGGAGATCTTCGCTCACCGGGAGCCTGTCAGCATATACCAGCGCCCCGACGCCGCTCACCTTACACAATTTCGGCAGATCGCGACCCAGGCCGTCGCTGAGGTCCATCATCGCATGGACGCCGCCCGTCTCGACGGCCGCCCTGGCCTCCCAAACCCTGGGCATGGGCATGAGGTGGGCATCCACCAGCCAGCCGAATTGCTGCGCGGCCTCGTCAAGGCCAAGCTTCAGGAGCAGGTACAATCCGCCGATCGAATTGCCCAGCCAGCCGGTGACGAGGATTCTGTCGCCGATACGAGCGCCCGAGCGCAGGGCGAGGCGGTCTTTCTCGACCTCCCCAAGCTGGGTGACGCTGATGACCGAGTTCGCTTCGACGGCATTCGTGTCGCCGCCGACGAGCTTGCTGAGGAACTTCTCCGCGCACTCGGTCATACCCTCGAACAGCTCATCGGCGAATTCCAGGTCCATATCCGGCTTGAGACCGATGGAGGCGAAGGTCCAGGTTGGGAGGCCGCCCATGGCGGCGACGTCGCTGATATTGGCGGCGACCGCCTTCCAGCCGAGATGGTAGGGCGTGGTCAGATCGAGACGGAAGTGGGGCCCTTCCACCATCATATCGGTCGTGACGATGGTAAGCTTGCCCGAGCCGAGGTCAAGGATGGCGGCATCGTCCCCTACCCCTACTACCAGCCCGGGGCCGGATTTGGGGAGGTGGAACTTATCGAAAACATGGTCTAACAGGGCTTCTTCGCCGAGATCGGAAAGTCTCATGCCCCCACCCTAACCCTCCCCCTTGGATGGGGAGGGAATTGCTCATTTCTTGTGCAGGTATTCGTCCACGACTTTCATGGCGCAGTATTTGCTGCACATGGAGCAGACGTCTTCGGCGCTGGTCGCACGCTCGGATCGGAACTTCTTGAACGCGATCGGGTCTATGGCAAGCTCGGCCTGCCGTTGCCAGTCGAGCGATTTCCGTGCGAGCGACATCTGGAGGTCCCAGTCCATCGCCCCTCTGACGCCCTTTGCGATGTCACCGGCGTGGGCGGCGATCCTGGCGGCGATTACTCCCTCGCGGACCTCATCCGGCCCTGGAAGCCCCAGATGCTCGGATGGAGTCACGTAGCACAGGAAGTCAACTCCGGCCGCCGCCGCAATTGCCCCGCCGATCGCCGAAGTGATATGGTCGTAGCCTGGTGCGACGTCGGTCACGAGCGGGCCGAGCACGTAGAACGGCGCGCCCTTGCACAGCGTCTTCTGGATCTGGACGTTCGCGACAATCTGGTTGATCGGCACGTGCCCGGGGCCTTCGACCATCGCCTGAACGCCCGCCTTGCGCGAGCGGTCCACCAGCTCGCCGAGTATGATCAACTCCTGAACCTGCGGGCGGTCGGTCGCATCTGCGAGGCTTCCGGGACGCATGCCGTCGCCCAGGCTGAGGGTCACGTCATGCTTCCGGCAAATGTCCAGGAGGTCGTCGAACCGGGTATAGAGCGGGTTCTCCCGATCATTGCCGAGCATCCAGCAGACCAGGAACGCGCCTCCGCGGCTCACGACATCGGCGACGCGGCCCTGCTCCTGAAGCCGGCCGATGGATTCGCGAGTGATGCCGCAGTGAACGGTGATGAAATCAACGCCGTCTTTGGCG
>DASRZD010000451.1:0-3949 GCA_035686805.1 Armatimonadota bacterium | reverse complement strand
GCGAAGAACCTGAAGATCATCGGACGAGCAGGCGTCGGCGTGGACAACATTGATGTCTCGGTCGCAACCCAAAAGGGCATTCTGGTAGTCAATTCGCCTGCGGGCAATACCATCGCGGCCGCCGAATTGACAATGGCCATGATGCTCTCCCTCTCGCGCAATATCCCAAAGGGGCATGAAATGCTTCGGGCCGGCGAGTGGAAAGCCGCGCGCAAAGGTCTGGTGGGCAACGAGCTCTACGGCAAGACTCTCGGCGTGCTCGGCCTCGGCAAGATCGGCAGCGCGGTCGCGAAGCGATCCCAGAGCTTCGAGATGGAGGTCATCGGCAGCGACCCGTTCGTCTCGGAGGAATACGCCCAGAAGCTGGGGATCGAGCTAGTGAGCCTGGAGGACCTCCTCAAGCGAAGCGACTACATTACCCTCCATGTGCCCGCCACCAAGGATACGAAGGGCTCGATTGGGGCGAAGCAGATCGCCATGATGAAGGACGGCGTTCGCATTATCAACGTCGCCCGCGGCGGAATCGTGGATGAAGCCGCCCTCGCTAAGGCGGTCGAGGAGGCCAAGGTCGCCGGGATTGCGTTCGACGTCTATGAGTCAGAGCCGCCTCCCGCGGATAATCCGCTCCTGAAGCTGGACAAGGCCATCACCACTCCTCATCTCGGCGCATCAACCGAAGAGGCGCAGATCAACGTGGCCGTTGACGTGGCCGAGCAGATCGTTGACGTCCTGAACGGCAAGCCTGCTCGCAGCGCGGTCAACATGCCGGCCCTTAGTGCGGAGGTTATGACGGCGGTTGATCCATATATGCTTCTTGGCGAGCGAATGGGCGCAATGGCAACCCAGCTTGTGGATAAGCCCATCAAGAGCATCGAGATCTCCTACTGCGGCGAGTTGAGCACCCTGGAGACCGGTCCGGTAGGTAGGGCGGTCCTGAAGGGCCTGCTTCAGCCGATCCTCACTGAGTCGGTAAACCTGGTGAACGCTCCCATCATCGCTGAGAGCCGGGGAATCCGCATCACCGAGAGCAAGAGCACCGCGCCCGAGGACTACACCACTATCCTGGCGGTGAAGGTCAAGATGGACAAAGGCGAGAAGACGATCGAGGGCACGCTCTTTGGCAAGAAGGATATCCGCATCGTGACGATTGACGGCTACCCGATTGATATCGTCCCCGAGGGCGCGCTGCTCGTGACCACCCACATTGACAAGCCGGGGATCATCGGGCGAGTGGGCACCGTCCTTGGGAACAACCGCATCAACATCGCCGGGATGCACGTCGGCCGCGAGGGTATCGGCAAGCGGGCCGTCATGGTCCTGAACGTGGATAACATTGTCCCCGAGTCGGTCATGAAGCAGATCCGCGAGCTGGACGGCGTCGAAACCGCGAAACTCGTTCAATTCTAATTCTTTTTTATGAGAAAGCCAGGAAGCAGGAGATAATCCTGATTCATGGCTTTCGCTTTTTCCACAACTCCATCCGCCTTCGCCGAGGCTTTGGCGGACAAGCCACTCCAATACTCCACCTCCGGCAGGATTACGTATGATTGCAGGAGTAGAGTAATGGAGGAGTAGGAGTTCATGTTTTTCGAAAAGGCCATACCCGCTGAGGCTCATGATGCCTACCGGCGCGACGCCTGGTCGGGCATACTCAGCGGCTTATATACCGGGGCGATCTTCCCGTTTATCGGGTTTATCGCCAGGGACCGCCTTCATGCAAGTGTGACTCTCATTGGCCTCATGACCGCCGCCCCTTTCATTGGCAATATGTTCGCACTCTTCTATGCGAACGCCATGGAAGGCCGGCGGAAGATGCCCTATTTCGTCTGGTCCCTGGTCATCGCTAGGGCGCTCTTCTTCTTCGTGCTTTTCGCCTACTCGCCGCTTACTTTCGCCGTAATCGTCTCGGTGATTCAGATAATCGCTTCGGTATCCGGCCCGGCTTATGCCGCCATCCTGAAGGAGATCTATCCCGATGAGCATCGCGGCCGAATAATGGCCTACATCCGAGTCGGCCTGGCGTTCATGACCTTCATCGGCACTCAGCTTGTCGGGCAATTGCTCAAAAGGCATGTAGTCGACTTTCAAGTCCTTTTCCCCATTGCCGGTCTCTTCGGCGTGATATCCGCACTCACCTTTGGGACGATCAAGACCGCGCTCGTTGACCCTGATCACCCCAGCAATCACAAGGTCCCGACTCCCCAGTTCCTAAAGAATACGCTCGCCATCTTCAAGGAGGACCGGAATTACGCCTGGTTTGCCATGTCGGTCTTCACCTACGGGTTCGGCAATCTCATCGCCGCCCCGCTCTATCCGGTTTTCCAGGTGGACGCTCTGCATATCACCGCCGCCCAGGTGGCCTTGCTGGCGAACATCGCCACGGTGATCTGGATGTTCTCCTACTTCTACTGGGGTAAGTACGTGGACATGCGAAGTCCCCTGAGGGCTGTGGTCGTCAACGTGCTCATGGTAAGCCTGATTCCGCTGGTGTACTTCTTCGCAAGGAGCGTGTGGATGCTCATCCCGGCGGCAGTGATCACTGGGATCACCATGGGCGGGGTGGAACTCAGCTACTTCAACAGCATACTCTACTTCGCCAAGGAGGGCAGGGAGTCGCACTACCAGGCGCTGCACGCGTTCTTGCTCGGCATACGAGGGACGATCGCCCCGTTCATCGGAGCGGCTATCGTCGCGTCCTTCAAGTCGGGAGGCATAGACGTCAGGTACCTGTTCCTGATTTCCATGGCGCTCATGCTCCTGGGGGCCGTGCTCCAACTTGTGGGCGTGAAGAGCAGGTACTGAACGGAGTATGCGAGTGTGGGAGTGTAGGAGTAAAATGGGAGCGGATGACTCCGCTCCCTCACGTATCACTCATCACTCATCACGCATAAGGACCTACTCCTTCTCCTCCAACTCGGATTCGAGTTCCTTGCGCTTTTCCTCCGCCGCTCGCCGCCCCGTCATGACGGCTTCCCGAATCCGCTGCTGGCCGGTGCCCATCCATTCGCGACTCTTGCCGACCGCCGTCTGAACCTGCTCCTGGGCCTTGCCGGCCATCTCACTCGTCCGATGCTTGACGTCGCCCCAGGCCTCACCGGCTTTCCTTCCCACATCCTTTGCCCTGTCCTGAATGTCGTGCCTCAGTTCCTCGCCCTTCTTCGGGGCATACAGAAGCGCCGTCACAACTCCTGCGGCAGCGCCGACTATCATTCCCAACCAGAAGTTGCCTTTACGTGCCATTGCTCAACCTCCTTTCACGATGCGCGCCTGCATGACTGCACCGCCTCGGATATGCCTGCGACCAAACTGGAGAAACTGATCAGAGGCGACGTGATGGTCTCCTTCACTACTTCGCTGGTCGCCATCACGTTCCCCGAAACCTTCCGGGCGGTCTGCTCGCTGATATCCAGAATCCGCCCCGTTCGATCTTCCACCGTGTCAACCAGTTTATTCACGTTGTGAATCGTGTTCTTGGCCTCGCACACCGCCTGCCTCACGGGCTTATCTATCAGCCTCTTCAAGGCAAACAACGCGACCGCCGTCCCGACCAGCACCACGAAATTGCAGAAGGCGATTACGCCCACGAATACAATCAGAAGCGTCATGATCAAGCTCCAAGTAAGCAAAATCCAACGTGATTGCTATACCCATGCCATCGGAAAAACGAAACTGGAGCCACGCATGAGTTTGCCTGGTTGGGGGGTAAGCGCCGGCGGTTGACCAAAATGCCTTTTCGCGGTATAATTCAATCTGCAATCCGAAATCCGCAATCCGAAATCGGAATTGGGCCCATAGCTCAGCGGTAGAGCCGCCGGCTCATAACCGGCTGGTCCCTGGTTCGAATCCGGGTGGGCCCACCATTCAGTAAACAGTGAACGGTGAACAGTAAGCAGTGAGGGCTTCACGGCTTCACGAGAAAGCGATCATACATTCCCGTGGGCGCCCCCCA
>DASRZD010000450.1:0-2066 GCA_035686805.1 Armatimonadota bacterium | reverse complement strand
TAGCACCGCTTCCCCAAAACCGGAAAGCGGTTTATCGGGAAGCGGTGGATCGAAGCAAGGCGCTTTGTCCTCCAGCAGCGGTTCTTCATAGAAGGCATACACCAGCTCGTCGAACCGGCCGCCCGCGCCTTTGTCTTGACTCAGGAAGACATACCGGCGATCCTTCAGCTCCTGGAGCGCCCGGTAGAACTGGTTTTTGCCCTCGGAGAAGTGACCCTGAATCTCCCGCAACCGGAAATCCCAATCCGGCGATCGGCTGATCACATAGAGATGGATCGCCTTCGCCAGGCCGCTGAGCCGGTCATCCTCCACACACGTGAGGTTTATGGTAGCGTATCGGTTATTCCGATGCGTAAGATGGCGTACAACCTTCACCGCGCAACTGCCCTTCCTGGCGTCTAATCGCCTTGCTCCCCTCCGAGCAAGCCTTGGTACAAAAAAAGCCCCCGGTCTCTCCGGACCGGGTGGCCGATCTTCCATTGATCTTATCCCGCCCCTGGCGGTTCTTCCGCTATGCCAGTCCTCGCCTCCTCATGGGATGGGGTTACTGCCGGCCGGGGATCCAGCCAGCCCCCGACGACATGAATCTCCACCTCGCGCACCAGGCGCATGTATCTCCAGCCCTGAAAACCTGTCATCTTGATCGGCTTTATCCAGCACCAGGACCTCGCGTCCATAATGATCACGCAGCCGCCCTTTGGCACTTGCCAATACTTGCCAGTCGTCTGGCAGGCGATCTTCTCCCGCTTCCCGGTCTTCCGCCTGATCTCGCAGATCGTTGCGAAGCCTCGTATGTAGCCATCTTCCGTGTAATAGACTCGGTCGCCAAACTCGAGCATCGGCGTCGGGCAGACTATCCTAAAGTAGTTGCCGCCTCCGGCCATTTTGCAGTCCTCCGCCTCCCGAGCCGCATTCGCCATCTGCTTCTTCGGCGTACTGACTATGATGTCACCCATTCTCCGTGCCCTCCGTGCCTTTCCGGTGAGGATCTTCCCGCTCGACTTCCTTCACCTCCATGTTCAGATGCCCATCCCATTCGAGAGGATCTGCCGCGTCCCTCGTGATCTCCAGGAGGAGCTTCGTCGCGCCCTCGTGCATGAAGGCCTGGTCTACGATGCTGTGAGCATCCACGGTGTGCGCATGCCCGAACGTCCGCCCCGCCGTGATCCGCCCGCTCAGGAGCTCCTCGATCTGGTCTTCCGGCAGCCCGAGTTCCCTCAGTTGCCCGGCCAGCCCCTCCCGGTCCACCCCCTCGAAGTTGTACAGCCGCCTGAACTGCTCGGCATGGATGATGTCGAAGATCGAGCATAGGCCCGGGTCGCCCCATCACCCCATCGCTCCTCACCCCATCGCCTTCTCGCTCAGTCATGCGGCACCCCCTCCGGCCAATATCGGACGACTTCCCCATAGCCGGCGTTATCCTTGATGAAGATGGGCTTCCCGGCGTCGGCCATCCAGAGACGGAGCGGAGTTATCCACCAATCAGGCGGCTGGAAGGCCGGCAGCGCCTTCGTCCTACTCCTGCCGCCGATGATCAGCCAATCGGGCTCTTGCCCGCCAGGCGTAACCTTCACCTGGTAGGGCTCGAGCGAAACAAGGATGCGCAGGCCCTCGAAAGTGTTTCTGATCTCCCCGAGTGCCATCAGCCGTTCCCTCTCCTCGGCATTCATGATCCCCGTGATCGAGGTCCCGATCATCAGGTGGGGCAGGTGCGCGAGGGTCCGCCGCCCCGGCTCATTGTCAAAGTATCTGAGTGCCCGCCGGGGATTCTTCGTCAGCATCGTGTAATGATGCTGATCGGTCAGGCACATGCGCCAGGTGATCCGGTCAAGCTGCTCGTCGGTCACCCAGTCGCCGAACGGATCGCCCATGCTCTGGACGAAGATATGTCTCGGTTTCTTCCATTCAGCCAGCTTGTCGAGCTGCTCGAAATGCTCGTGAGGTTCGAACCGCCGGCACTTCTCGCAGTCCCTCAGCCCCCGATGCGCGAACTCCCGCGCATAGCAATATTCGCACCAGTTCGGCTTCTCAGCCGTCCCTCCCGGCCCCCAGCATCCCCATCCCAG
>DASRZD010000449.1:0-4773 GCA_035686805.1 Armatimonadota bacterium | reverse complement strand
GAGATAAGAGGAGGCAGGCGTAATCGAGACCTTGTTCAGATCTGACTTCTCGGCAAGCAAAGGAATCTGATTCAACGCCACGGGCATATCATCGTCCTCGAGCCGAGCGACCGGATTGCCCTGGTGATCCAGCAGATAGGTTACCCCGTCTTCGACTCTCACCCCAGGCGCGGGAGCATCCCTCGCAGGCCCAAGCCCCACCTCGAAGCCGTCGAACCCGAACCTTCGATGGATTGCCCGCAGCCCCTCGAAGACCAGCGACGGATCGAGAACCATGTCCTTGTAGGGCCGCCCCAGGACCCTCGACCCCAGGTAAGCCGTGACCACGGGGAACACCGGAATCCGGTCAACCGGCTTCAATTCCATCGCTCTTCGCACTCGTTCCTTGGAGGTCATATTCTACCGTTCCCCAATTTGCCGTTGAAAGCCTCTCTGGAATAGTGTAGAATCATGTAGCCATGAACAAAGGCCGATTGGTGCCCATACTGGTGCTGATAGTCGGAGCTGCCATCGTCGGGACGCTGTATTCCTTCAACAAGGGATATCACACCTACGAGCAGTATCTTGTCACCAATGTCGCGGCGCTCCTGTGGCTGCCGATGATGCTCATATTCATCGCAGTCAGGCAGGAACCCTCAGGCTTCGGATTCCAGCTCGGCGATGTGCGATTTGGGTATCGCGCAGCCGGACTGATGTTCTTGCCTCTGCTTATACTCATGGTGATAGCGGCGAGGATGCCGGATTTCCAGAGCTACTACCCCATTCAAAAGCAGGCGGCGAATGATCTTCATTATTTCGCGTATTTTGAGTTGACCTACGGAATGTACCTATTTTGCTGGGAATTCTTCTTCCGGGGTTTCCTGCTATTCGGCCTATTCAGGATGTTTGGGGTTTGGAGCGTGTTTATGCAGGCCGTGGCTTTTGGTATTATGCACATAGGCAAGCCTGCACCCGAAATCGCCGCTTCCTTCGGAGCAGGGGTGATCCTCGGATTTGTGGCTTTGAGGTGCAAATCATTCGTTCCGGGATTTGCACTTCACTGGGCGGCTGCGGTATCATTCGATGTGCTGATTATCTTGGGCAAAAGGGGAATGTTGTTCTAGAGGACCTTGAGAAAGGAAGGTTGGCCGTGAGATTCGATGATGTACGAATCGAAACCGAGATGGAGAAGATTGCGGATGTCCCGGTGGTCAAGGTCACGGGGGAGATTGACGTGTACACCGCCCCTGAGTTCAAATCTGCCGTGAACAAGGCGATTGAAACAGGTGCGACCAACCTCATCATAGACCTGACCAACGTGAGCTACATGGACAGCAGCGGCTTCGGTATCCTCCTCGGCGCTACCAAGCGCGTGCGTCCGAAGGGCGGGACCATCAACCTTCTGGGATGCAGCGAGGCCATCACCCGCATGCTCAAGATCACCAGGCTTGATACGATCTTCGGCATTCACTGTGGGATTGAGGACGCCCTGGCCGCCGCCAAGAGCTGAATACGTAATTCAGCCTAAGCCTTCCAGCGCCTCAGAGCTACGGTCAGGCATCCCATTCCGCCAACCAGCACAAGCAGTGAAGACGGCTCGGGGACGGGTTCCCAGAGAACCGCCATCTCGTATGTGTACGGATCAGGATAGGATACTGTGCCCACGATCCATCCGTGGTTGTTGATCGCCTTGGCCCCCGAGGATTCGCCGAAGCCGAGGTCTACAGTGCTTCCATCCGGGTTCCACAGAGTAGCCCGTCCCCCAGTAGAACCCACAACCTGTCGGAGATTGTTGATGCCGAATGCGATGCCGGCACCGAGGTCGGTAGTGTCGCCATCCGGACTCCACATGACCGCATGATTGCCTGAAGAGCCGACGGAAAACCCGGAGTCGTTGATGTCATATAACGCCGTAGTATCACCGCCGTTTAGCTGGGGAAGCAGGTTCAAGCCGCCTGGTTCGCTCCAGAGATAAGCGCGGTTGTCGCTCTTCATGCCAACGTATCCGGTATTGCTCATAGCCCACACCTCGGCGTGGGTGCTCGGCGCATCCACATGCACTACCGAGCCATCGACACCAATGACGGCAACTTCACTAGTCGTGATGTTGTACTCTGCATCTCGGTAGTGCAGCATCATCGCAACCTGCCCATGTTCATTGATCTCGGCAGGCCAGGCATCTGCAACGCCGGAGGGGAACTGCAGTCTTGTCTTGGTGCCGTCGGCATTTCGGACGAACGGTCTGAACCACTCGGATTCCGGATCCTTGTCCATCCCAACGGTTTGGCCTTGATTGTTGATGCCCGCGTAGGCGACGATTCCCTGTCCGGAGAGATCGACAAGTCCGAACTCGTGGCTCAATGTGAAGACACCGGAATCATCATAGGCCGAGAGCGACCCACAAATAGCCGTCCCGCTGTCATTGATGCCGACGCCCTCGCTCCCGTCATAGCCGGGACTTACGCCAAGCAGATGAGAGGAATAAGTTGTAGCGCTGGCTGAAGCTGAGATCAGGCTGGCGGCAAAAAGCACGAGCGCAATCACGATTCCTGGCAATGAAAAGGTTCGCTTCATCAGCTAGCGCGCCTTAGCTTCAATGTCAAAGCTGATACCCCAGCCATTCCGCAGGCGAGCACAAGCAGTGAAGACGGCTCAGGAACAGGTTCCCAGACTGCCGCGAATAGGTCGCCTCCAGGCGCATAAACTGTGCCTACGATCCATCCGTTGTCGTTAATTCCGGTAGCGACTGAGTCGTAACCACCGACGAACTGCGACAAGTCAAGGACACTACCATCGGAATCCCACAGAACGGCTCGGAGGCCCGACTCCCCGACGGTCTGCTCAGAGGAGTTGATGCCCCAGGCGCGACCCGTGGTGGCCTCTGGAGGCAGAGGGAGCTGCGTGGGGTTGCCGGGCGTTCGCCAAAGTACAGCGCGATTGCCGCTTTCCCCGACAACCAGGCCCGAATCGTTTATCCCAAAGACCGTGCTTCTCGTCTGCCCCGCCACAGGCGCAAGGTCTACGCTACCACCTGATTGGCTCCATAGGTAGGATCGGCGGCTCTGATCTGTCCATGCTG
This sequence comes from Armatimonadota bacterium, assembly GCA_035686805.1. GTDB lineage: Bacteria > Armatimonadota > UBA5829 > DTJY01 > DTJY01 > DASRZD01. The sequence continues at coordinate 1,715 of DASRZD010000449.1, read as the reverse complement.
TCTGGGCCGAAGCATTGATCCCCGCGAACCTGAGGACATCATCCCCTATGATTGTCGTTGCGCGATCAGTGTTCCAGAAGACCGCATATCCTCCCATATTGCCTACTACCTGACCGGCGTCATTGATACTGATAGCGGCCGCACTCGGGTTCACCGCCTCCGACGGTCTAGGCAGAATTTCAATACTGCCGCCGGGATGCCTCACAACCGCTGTATCATCTTGCCCCGATCCAACGACATAACCGAGGTTATTCAGTCCGTAGCCACGCCGCAATGCCGTTGGATCGGAGATGTAGGTGACTCCCACATCCTTCTGCCATAGAAGGGAGCGCATGCTATCAGTGGATGCGGTTTCGCATAAGGCAAGATTCTGGTTGTTGATGGCGATACCCATGCCCCCATAGTCGATATTCACCCAGCCAAAGAGATGAGTTCTGTATCCCGCGGACAAGACCGGTGCGGCAGAGGTGACGATCAGGCTGGCGATGAAGAGCACGAGCGCAATCACGATTCCTGGCAATGAGAGGGTACGCTTCATCGGCCGGCGCGCCTTCGCTTCAATGTCAAAGCTGATATGCCGGTTATTCCGCAAGCGAGCACAAGCAGTGAAGACGGCTCAGGAACGAGTTCCCAGAGTACCGCCTCCATGTTCTGGTACTCATCGTATCCGGCCGCTCCTACGATCTGCCCCGAATCATTGATGCCATAGGCAGTTGAAGGAACGTTCTCTCCGGCCAGCGCACCCAGGTCAGCGGCAATACTACCGTCAGGATTCCAGAGGACTGCTTTGTCTTCTCTGACGCCGACAATCAGGCCACCATTATTGATTTCGTAAGCCGCACCGATCCCAAGGTCCAAGACCACGGTGCCGTCAATGCTCCATACCACGGCATGTCTGCCTGAGTTGCCAACGATCATGCCGGAACCGTTGATCGCCGCCGCTTGGCAATTGTCACCCGCATTGAGAGCTTGTAACAACGTATTACTGCCTTGGTTCCAAACATAAGAATGCGTGCCAACCCATTGCCCGTTGGTGTATAAGGACTCAACCCAGGCTACACTGCCGTTACTGTTTATGTCCATGGCGTAACTATGTGAGCCTGCAGTGCCACCAATCAACTGAGCAACCACGTCGCCTTCCCATACGACAGCAAAATCTCCGGAAGTGCCGACCACCCATCCATCATCGTTAATGGCAAAGGCATACGAGTCATAGGCCCCTGGTAAACCGTTCAATGGAACTAAACCGCCGTTAGCTTCTCTTACTATGGCGTTGCGGGGACCAAAACCAGAATCTGCCGTGCCAACCACCTGTCCGTTGTTATTTATATCTCCTGGCAAGTCGAACTGGCCTGCGACCTGAATATCAACCATGCCTGCGGTCTGGGTATAGAGAAACGCTCCCCTCACGTCGTTTGCCCCATACGGCATTGAGCTACCCAATACCTGTCCGTCATTATTAATACTTATGGCATAACTATATCCGTCGTCCGGCAATCTTCCGATACGGTCCATCTCATATATTGTCGAGGCTTGTACTGCAACCGCTGCCAGTAAATAGGCCACCATAAGCACGATGCGATCAGCCTTCATAGTCCGCTCCCTCCATTTCAATCATGGGAATTTCGTAAACAGGTTCTCAACGAATTTGAAATTGCGGTCAGGCACATCGTCATAATCGACTTCTGAAATCCCAACAGGATTCGGATATGGAG
>DASRZD010000448.1:0-3513 GCA_035686805.1 Armatimonadota bacterium | reverse complement strand
CCGGCAAGCGTCTGAGTGGCGATCTCGGGCTCGGCCTTGAAGCCGTCCAACTTGATCTCGGTTGCGAGGGTATCCTTTGGATGACGGTTGGTCACCAGCAGGTTCAACTCCTTGCCGGAGTCGTCCAACAGGGCGACTGCGTCCAGATAAGGCGTATTCTCGACCGCCGGCATATCCGCAAGCTGGTGAACGCTGAACTGCGGCGAGGTCACCTTCACGCGGACCGGCCACTTGCCCGACTGAGTGGAGTAGATCTTCTCCGCAAGGTAGAGCGGGTTGGCGAATACCAATTCCCACTGCTTAAGCAGCCCAGCCCCATGATTCAGCAGCGCCGAATGGGTGATCAGCTCCAGCAACCCATTCAGCCTGATCGCCATGTTCAGCACCCCGGCGTAGAGCAGCGCCTCGGTAAGCGTCTGATTGGTCGGAAGCTCTTTGTGCTTGGTGAAGATCTGAAGCTCGGTCAGCGCCAGGTGGGGATCCTTAACGCCGCCTCGCGCCATCCGATCGCCCATCTCCCGCAGATATCCCTCGAACCATATCGGCAGGGCCATGTACGACTGGAACACCGATTCCGGCGGAGTGTCGGCAGGAATGGAACTACCCATCAGGCAGTGGATGGAAAGCGAGCGCAGAATGTCCATATCCTCTCGAATCGTCGGCTCATTCCACTCGGGGTACTGTCCGTTGGCGATGAAGAGGATACTCGGATCGCGAGCCTTCATCGCATCGTAAAACTGCCGATAGCGTTTTGCATACTCTTCGGCGGTGCAATGGCCGATCTGCCAGTCGCCATAAAGCTCGTTGCCGACCTCCCAGTACCTCACGCCATAGGGCTTCGGATGGCCGTTCTTCGCTCGAAGCGCCCCGAACTTGGTGCTTACGTCGCCGTTGCAGTACTCGACCCAGTCCGCCGCTTCATCGGGAGTGCCGTTGCCGGCATTGACGCAGATGAGCGCCTCGCAGCCAACCAACTCGCACCAGGCCATCCATTCATCCGTGCCCACATGATTCGGCTCGTCTCCCGCCCAGGCCGGATTCTTCTTCACCGGTCGCTGGTCAATCGGCCCGATGCTGTCCTGCCAATGATAGCCAGAGACGAAGTTTCCGCCTGGAAACCTTAACAATGGGAGCTTGGCCTCGCGCATCATCTTGATCACGTCGAGATCGAGCCCTCGCATGGCGTCCGCCGGGAAGAGGAAGCATTGATCGAGGAGGATCGTCCCCGGCTCACGTGCGCCGATGATGAAGACGAGTTCCTGGCCTTTGGAGATGCCTATGGTATTGAGATTGAGCTTGGCATTGTGACGCTTCCACCTACCGGATATGCCGGTCAAGCTTGTACTACCCAGCTCCCTGCCCTGGAGGGTGTGTATGGCTATGTACAAGTCTGAGGGCGAACCTTTAACCCACAGGCTCAGCTCGAACTCATTCGTGCGATGAAGCGGCAGGTGTATGGTCTGCCGGATGCCGACTTCAGGGCTGTCCAGCTTTCTGACCTCGATGCTCTGGGACGTGTCGGAGTTGATCCGGTCGGTCGAGAGGGTATACGTCACGTCGCCCTTGCCATAACTCTCCCAGGTGAATGCCACACCTTCGATCTGAGGGTACGTCGCATGCGGCCTGCCGAAGAAATCTCCAGGCTCAAAGCTGGTATTCCGAAGTATCTGCGCCCACGCGCCGTTATAGACGTTCGCCCCCAGGTGCTCGGTAAACTTGCCATAGAGAAGCCGCGAGACCGGCGTCTTAGCCTTCTCAGCAGCGAATATCTCGATCCTCGGTTGGGTCAAGTCGGCGTGCATGTGGTGACCTCCAGGTAAAGTCAGTGTCCAGGTATTGTAACCATTTGGTGCAGAGGCAGGCAAGTTGTCGTCATTGACACCCTACCGGACGGCTGATATACTGCGGCTAAGGGGGATGGTATGCGCTTCACGATTCTGTTGCTGCTCTTGATGACTGCCGGCATCGCTCAAGGAAACCTTTTGGTGAATCCCGATTTCCAGGCAGGGCTCGATCAATGGGAGCTTTACGGAAACGACAAGGCCGGAATTCGCCTCGGCACGGGTGATGGTCCCAGCGGCTCTAACTGTGCTATTGTGCCCGTGGGGCATGCGAGCATTTCCCAAACGATGCACCTGAAGCCCCGAAGGGTCTATGAGCTATCGTTCCTCTATCAGAGGAGCGAACCGAGCACGAAGGGTGGGCTGGTCTTCTTCCTGAACAGGACAGGCGGAATCAACGCGAGCGCGGGCGTCATTAGCCTGGAATTTCCTCAGCATCCAGGCGAGGGTTGGGAAGAGTTCCATGAAGCCTTCCGAACGCCTTCAGCCACAACCACGGGCAAGGTGATTCTCAGCGCCCGAGGCTCGGGCGAGATACGGTTTGCCAGGATTGAGCTGAAGGAGGTTTCTGAGGCGGCGAATCTGCTGCCGACCTCCGATTGGAGTCGCCTGGCGAGTATGCGCACCAAGAACCCTCTCTTCTCGGAATTGCTATCCGATAGGCCAGGCGGCTTTACCGTCGTCGAGTGGACGCACAACATGAACAAGGAAAACCTGCCTGCCTCGATGGCGAATCGGTACACGAATGAGCAGTGGAAGCAGGAGCAGATCGCCATGTACCGCGAGGCGGGTGAGGTCGGCCTGCACCACTACAGCCTGCCGTGGCAGGGGGATGTCGCCCCCGAGATGTACGAGCGCTTTGGGATGCAGTTCGACGTGACGTGCGAGTCGAGCGGCGTCACGTCGAACGCCATCAAAGCCGGGGCTGAGTTGCTGAATCCCATAAGAAGCTCGACCACATCTGCGAGGAAGGCGGCTTCGCTGGTAGATCCGATCTACGTGCGCACGGCCGCCGAAGAGATCAAGAAGCATGCGACCCGGTTCGCGGGCAAGCCCTTTGTATTCGCCTATTGCGGCAAGGATGAGCCGAGCATCGGGATTCCTGAAGGGCCGATTGCCGGCTGGCGACCATTTGGCAAGCAATGTGCAAAGGAAGTCCTTGAGGACTATGGCGTCGGGCGCTATGCAATTCCTGCTCCCGGCGACCCCGAGTTCCTCCGAGACGAGGCAAATCGCCCATTCCGCTGGATTGCCTTCAACCGCTGGATGGCGGATCGTTACGCCGAATCGAAGAAGGAAATCTCCGCGGCGCTGAAATCGGTTGATCCGAAGGCCCGATATATCCCCTGCGATTTCTGGTTCATGACCGGCTTCCAGCCCTATGACTTCGCGCTCATGGGGAAATACGCCGACATCCTGGAGTGCGATCCCTATGCCAGCTCGGCCGAGCGCATGCGGGGCAGGGGACTTTACAATCACGGCTTCGGCGCGAAGTTTCTCAGCGACATCTCAGGCAAGCCCGTTCGGGTAATCGTCCAAGCGTTCGATTACGCCGGCTATCAAATGAAGCCCGACGATCTGCTCGAATGGGTCAGCCAAGCCGTTCGATGCGGTGCGAGCCATATATCCTACTATCAGAACGACAACCCCCGCTTCACCGATCCCGAGCGCT
>DASRZD010000447.1:0-5317 GCA_035686805.1 Armatimonadota bacterium | reverse complement strand
GGTCGGATTACTTGGGCAGGGAACTCGCAGGGACCCAGCTTTCGACTCCCTGGAGTGCCCAATCGCGCTATTCACTTGTCACTTAATTCGACGGTTCGTTTCGCCTCGCTGTTCCACATTTCACCGTATTTTTCCCAGTTTTTTGCAAGTTCACCAGTCTGCGACAATTTTGTCACATTTTCGTAAAATATCTGGAACTTGTTGTTGGTGGGAGTCGTATCATAAGTAGAAACGCACACATTCGTGATGCGAATGTGCTCCTTTCCAAATACCTCCTTGCCCACGCTGGGCCGCCGGGTGTTGAAGATAGGTCCCGAGCAGCCGGTGGCCCAGTGAAATCTAAGCCCCGAGAGATCGGGGCTTTTTTCTTTGTGTGTTCAGCCCACGATCTGCAATTCCGGTATTGTTACCAGCCGTGCGTAATGCGTGCTTGTGGAATCACTAAAGTAGAAATCCGGCGCGGTGTGGGGTTGGCTTAAAAAGGATCGGAGCGGGGCTCTCGGGGTCGTGCCACCGCTCCGGTCCGCCCGGCAGGGAAAGGAAGCGAAGCCACCGGGCGGAAACTGCTAAAGTTTACGGTGTCAGCCCTAATACCGACAGCCTGGCTGACCAAGTGTCGCCTGCTTAGTAGCTTATTAGGCATGCCGGGGACAAATCCTTCTTTTTGTTGTAGGAATACCTTTGTGGACGGCCGCTTTCGATGGAGGAGGGTTCCTGGCTAAGGCGAAGAGATCGGTGCTTAGTGCTTGGTGCCTGGCGCATCGGGCACTATGCACCATTCCCCAACCTATTTCCTTCCCTTCAGCTGGGTAGCCAATTGTGTGGTGACCTTGAGGTAGATGCCCTTTACGTCCTCATAGGACATGTCATGCCGATCGGCAACCTTCTCGAACGCTTTGTAGTCCGGCTGGAGCATATCTATGGACATGATCTCGTTATCCGCACTTGAGGTGTCGCTCTGCTTGAGGTGCCGGATCTCACGAACGACTTCGGCAAATATCGTCCATTCCAAGGGCTGGATTTCGGGGTTCACATACCTTCCGCGATCGTCGTGGCTGATATCATAGCCCTCAGGTGGAATACCCGGCCCTTTCAGTCGGGAAGAGACCTCAAATCTGAAGAATGCGCCCGTTGCAAGGGCCAGAAAGAGCAGGAAGGCTGTGGCGACAATCAGCTTGCCTCTTCGGCTGCGAGCCTTGGTCCAGAGAAGAAAGAAGCCAAGCGGGGGCACGAAGATGAGAGACAGCACGATCGTCTCCAAGCTGTATCTCCGTTTCTTTTTTCTTCTCATGAGTGCGGCTCCCTGACAATGCCATTCTGCCTTCGGCTATTATAATGATTATACCACTAACAATGCCCGGCCGCCAACAATAAGGGGGAAGCGCCTGGATTCAGGTTCAATCGCTTTACCCTAAGCGCTATCCATCCGAAACCCTATCAACCTTGGCATACCCTTGCGCAGGATCCTCAATACCACTACCTTTCCCTCTTGCATGCCCTTCAGCATGCCTGCGAATTGCCCCTCGTTGACGACTTTGCGGCCGTTGAAGTGTGTAACAATATCTCCCTCCGCCAGGCCGCTGTTCTCCGCCGGGCCGCCCGCCAGAATATCTATGACTATGACGCCTTCCAGTCCTTCATAGCCGATCTTCTTCGCGAGATCGGATGAGAGAGTCCTGACCTGGATTCCGGGGCCCTGCTTCACCGGTATGGGTTGAGGCGGGCCGGCGGGGGTTGTGGGGGACAGGCCGATCTGCACCTGTATCTCATGCGGCTCGCCTTGCCGGATGACGGTCAGCAGAGTGGGAGTCCCCGGCTTGATGCCTGCTACCAGACGCTGGAGCTGCAGCACTTCTTCGATATCCGTCTGGCCCACCTTGGCTATAATATCCTCTTCCGCGAGGCCGGCCTTCTTCGCCGGGCTGCCGTCAATAACTGAGCATACCAGGACGCCCTTCTGCACCCCATAGTACTCCTGGAACTCCGGGATTAGCTCCTGGGAGCCGACCCCCAGCCATCCTCGAACCACACGTCCATCCCTGATCAACTGGTCCAGGACGGACTTGGCCGTATTAATGGGGATAGCGAATCCCAGCCCCACAAATCCTCCCGTCGGCGAGGCGATCGCCGCATTTACGCCTATCACCCTGCCTTCGACGTCGATCAGCGGGCCACCGCTATTGCCCTTGTTGATGGCGGCATCAGTCTGTATCAGATCGGGATAGATAATATCGTCCTCCTCCAACTCGCGTTGAACCGCGCTGATTACCCCCACGGTGAGCGTGTGCTCGAATCCGAACGGGTTTCCGACCGCGAGCGCCCATGATCCGACTTTCACAGCATTCGAGTCGCCCATGGGCACGACGTCTGCATCCGAGAGCTTCGGTGACGCGACGCGGACCACAGCCAGGTCGGTGACAGAATCCGTTCCCACCACGATGCCGTCAAGTTGGGTCTCGTCCCGCAGTGTCACCTGGACTTTGTATGCACCCTCGACCACGTGATTGTTGGTGAGGATGTAGTAGTACTGCCCTTCATGGCGAACTATCGTTCCGGACCCTGAAGCGGTCACCGGAGTTGGTGTGCTCTGGATCAGGTAGAACGAATGCCCAGGCGCAGAGCCGAAAGACTCATCAGAGTTGCCTTCGTAGAAGCGCTTCAAGAACTCATCCAAGCCGGTTTGTTCTTCCTGGACGACGCGCTGAACCGCAGTGATGCTTACCACTCCCGGCCCGACTTGCTCTGCTATCGCGTTAAAGGAATCCTCCAGAGAGCACAAGACCGCCTTCTGGTTGGCAAGATCAGACTGGGATGACCCGGGCTGTATTCCTCCCGCGCCGACGACACTCAGAACGAGAACCGCCAGGAGGACAAGCGTGAAGATATACTGGCGACTGTTGCTGTATATGTGAAACGTGCTGTAGCGCACGGGAATCTCCTCCTTCGATTTCGGTACTGCCAATCAGTACGTACCCATCGAAGAAGACCGTGCGAAACGGAAGCTTCGGGGCATAAAATGAAAGGACAGGAAGTAGGCCGTGGCATCTGCCAACATCCCGATAATCGGGATCACTCCGTAGCCTGAGGGAGGCTGAATGGCCTACCGCCTGCCCCTTGCGCGGTATTCTTATTGTAACACGCTCTCGCGCGATTACATGGTAGGTATTCTTACCAGTTTTTCGCCGGCATGTGCCCCTCAACACACGCCTGCATCATGTTAAGCGGCCTTTACGAGACTTTCGCGCTCTGCATTGCCTTCCTCGGCGAACTGCCTGCATAACGTGCCTAGCTTGATCAATGCGCTGCTCGCCGCATCTTCGTCGGTATTTGCATAGGTGAGCATAGACATCTCGAGCAGCGCATTTGCTTCATCGTAGGTGAGCGACACACTCTTCTCCATCATTTAGCCTCCCTCCAGCCAATGTACAGTAGAAGTATCGGGGAATGGAGAGCTGATCCTACCTGGGGGAAATACGAGTTCTGCCTGTCGCCCCTACCGTGTTATCCGCATACCGCATCCATGACTTCCTGAGGGAGACTGCGCTTATCCAGCATGGAGCATATCTTGCGGAGGGCTTCGCGAGCGTTGGCAGCGGCGTAGACTCTCATCCAGCCTTCCTCGACCGCCGTGCAGAACTCGACTTCGTCCGTGACCGAGTAGTCCCAGTTCGGGCTGACGTCGAGTTTTAGGATGAGGTCATAGCCTTTCCAAACGCCGCCGTCATGTCTGAGGGGCGACTGCATGGAGACGTGGTAGTAGCCGGTCGGACGCTTGTCGGAATCGAGGAAGGCGACGATGCTGTACCAATCATCCAGGAAGTCGAATCTGAGTCCGAGGCATCCATCCTCCAGGGGAGGACATTCTCCATTGGCTACCTGGTACTGTGTGATGAGGAGGCCCGGCAGTTGTGCTACGAGGTCATTCTCGAATGTGCGAGGAGCCCCTTCATACCGCTTGATCTCGAATTTGATGGTTTCCGGTCGGGCCACTCGAACTCCTCAATTTCAAATCGCAAATTTCAAATTGCAAATTGAGATTACCCTTCAATTTGCAATCTAACATTTGAAATCTGCAATTCCCTCAAACCGGTATCTTCAGAGCCTTCTTCACTTTTGCGACGAGCTTCTCCGGATCGAAGGGTTTCATGATGTAATCAGACACCCACAGTTGCCTTGCCTCGTCCACGGTCACGCTGGCGGTCTTGGCGGTGAGCATGATCACCGGGATGCGAGAGGTTGTCCGGTGGGATCTGATCTGCCTGAGCACTTCCATGCCGTCCAGCAGCGGCATCATGATGTCCAGTATCATCAGGTCGGGCTTCTCGTCATCCAGCAGCTTGAGGGCAGTTCGCCCGTCGCCGCAGGAGACGACATCCAGTCCCTCCTTCTGGAGACGGAATTCGATCAGCCGGACTACATCCGGCTCGTCATCAACTACAAGAACTTTGGGCATCCTTCGACCTCCCTTGAGTAATCCGTAACGAGTAATGCGTAATGAGTAATGCGTAACCGGAAGCAGCCCTTACGGATTACCCATTGATGCATTACTCTCCCATCGCCGGTATGCTGAATGTAAACGTGCTTCCATGGCCTTTTTCACTTTCCACCCAGACTTTTCCTCCGTGCATCTCCACGAGGTGATGGGTGATGGCGAGGCCGAGGCCGGTTCCCCAGGTGGATCGGACGAAGTCGCTGTCGCCGCGGTAGAAACGCTGGAACAGCTTGCTCCTCTCCTCCGGAGCGATCCCTATGCCGGAGTCAATGACTTTCACAAGCACGTTCTTCGCAATCTTGTTAGCGGTGATCTTGACCGTGGTATCGTCCGGGCTGTATTTCACCGCGTTGCTAAGCAGGTTGCTGACTATCTGCCCCAGACGGTGGGAATCGGCCCGCACTCTAGGCAGATTGGGCTCCAGATCGGTGATAATCGCGATCTGCTTCTCCTCGGCCTGAGACTTGATCGAATCCACCTCCGACCGAATGATGTCCGCCACCTGGAGCGGTTCGAGCACTAGTTCTAGCCGGCCGGATTCTATTCTCGAGATGTCGAGAAGGTCATCTACGAGGGCAACCAGCCTGTCCGTATTCCTCGCGACCGTGGACAAGAACTCCGATTGGACGGAATTCAATTCACCAGTGTGTCCGGCCAGGATCAGCTTCACATATCCTTGAATCGAGGTGAGCGGCGTTCGCAGTTCATGGGAAACCAGGGATACGAACTCGGTCTTGAGATGGCTCACTTCCTCAAGCGCCCGCCGGGAAACCTCCTCCTTGAGAAGGAGCTCATCCAGCATCGCTCGCTGGAGGGCGATCGCGG
>DASRZD010000446.1:0-3584 GCA_035686805.1 Armatimonadota bacterium | reverse complement strand
GTGTTGAGGATGAACTGGGCGAAGCTCGCCCTATCCGCCTTCACGTCCAGGAAGAACTCCGCGCAATCGTCGTCCCACACAGAGCCGTCATGATCGGTCACCTGGGCCCTGATGCGCGAGATGTCGGCTTCCTTGCACCGGTAGGCAATGTAGAGTGCCTGATCGTCATAGAGGAGACGGACCTGCGTCTGATTGCGCAGAGCCGCCGAGCCCCTGTATTCTTGGAATTCTGGAATCATGCCCGCGGTCTTCCAGGCAACTTCCGAAAGCCGGCCGTCAATATTGATCCTCGACTGGGTCTTCGGGACGGTGACTACCTTGGCCGATTGCGGGTAGGCGCTTGTGGCAATGAGGCAGAGCAGCAGCAGTTGTCGAAGCATAAAGACACCCCCGGATGATGAGTGCTTACATGATAGTCCGGGGATGAGCCAATAATCAAGCTCGAAAGGCACGGATTATTCCTTCGATTTGGCGAGGAAGCCGAACAAACCGATAATGATGACTATTATTGAGGCGGCGACGACGGCCTCGACGATCACAGGCCTGTAATTGGCCAGCCTAGCAATGGCGATCGCCGAAACAGCAGCTATTCCCGCCACCATGACAACGTAAAACCATCTCATTTCGTATTTCACGCCCAGAGTGACCCCAGTGATCTATAACTAGGATAACACAACATCGCGGTTTTGACAAGCAATATCATGCCGAAAACATTGCCTTTTTGGCTAGATAGTATCCAGGGGCTCGGCTTCCATCTTGCCGTCCGCCTTCCTGGTAAGCTGTTCCAGCTTGCCCTGAGCATCTGTGAGATACTTGGAGCAATCCGCTGCGAGCTTGACGCCCTCCTCGAAGAGCTTGAGCGCCTCATCCAGCGCAAGATCGCCATTGTCCAAAGCCTTCACGATCTCCTCCAGCCGCGCGACCGACTCCTCGAATGTCTTGTCCTTCTTCATGCCCACCCCTCCTTGACTTCGGTCACCGTCGAAATCAGCCTGCCGTCGGAGATCAGGGTCTCGGTCGTCTCGCCTTCCTGAACCTCGGAGACCGCCCTCACCACGACGCGGTCCTTCATCCGCTTCACTACGCTGTATCCCCTCGCGAGCACGTTGAGCGGGCTGAGGCTCTCCAGGCGGGCGACGTTCTCGCCGAGCTTCCTCTCGCACTTAGAGATAATGCTCGCCATGTTGCCGGCAAGCCGCTCCTCAAGGATGTCGCGCGTCTGCCTGCGATCCTCGAATATCCGCTCGACCCTCCTGCCGATCATGTCCCGAAGGCCGCATATCCGCTCCTCGATCTCCGCCCTATCAGGAACGATCAACTCCATCGCGGCGGAGGGAGTCGGCGCGCGGAGGTCGGCGGCGAAATCACACAGCGTAAAGTCGGTCTCATGTCCGATCGCCGACACGACCGGGCTCCGGCAATCGCAAACCGCTCGAACGACGTTCTCCGAGTTGAAACTCATCAGATCCTCGATGGATCCCCCACCCCTTCCAATGACGATCACGTCAATGTCCGCCAACCCGTCAGCAATCCTCAGCGACTCGACGACTGCGCTCGCTGATTCCGTCCCCTGCATGGCGGTCGGGATGAGGAGGAGGTTAATGGACGGCATTCTGCGGCGTGTAATCGTGACCATATCCCTCAGGGCGGCGGCGGTCGGCGAGGTGATTATGACAATGTTTCGAGGGAAGGTCGGGATCGGTTTCTTGCGGGCTTGTTCGAAGAGGCCCTCGGCCTGGAGTTTCGCCTTCAGCTTCTCCAGGGCAATATACAATGCGCCCTCGCCCTCCTGCCTGACCTCCGTCACCACAAGCTGATACTGCCCCTGCTTGTCATAGACGGTCACCCGCCCGCGGGCAACGACGCTCATCCCCTCGGCAAGGTCGGCCTTCGCGCACCTGGTGTCGCACCAGATCACGCAGCGGATCAGGGCGCTCGCGTCCTTGAGGGAGAAGTAGACGTGCCCTGATGAGTGCCGCGTCAGATTGCTGATCTCGCCCTGAACGAACACATCGCGGAAGAGGTCCTCCGCCTCGATTACTCCCCTGATGCAGCGGGTAAGCTGACTTACGGTGAGGATCTGGGCGGAATAAGCGGTGTCGGATAGCTGAGTCTCTCTCATCGGAACCAGTATAGGCGGGCTGCTTGACAGAGTCAAGCGGAGTGTGGGAGTTTGGGAGTGTGGGAGTCCGGAACGCCCATACCCCCATACACACTGATACGCAGGAGATCGCCCGGAAAGCAGAGAATCTCTTTCTTACCATGCAACAGACTGACCACAAGATTGCCTTCTTCGAGACCGAGGACTGGGAGCGCCAGTTCATTAAGGACGGCGCGCTCAGCAAGCTGCGTCCCCAGGTCTTCATCGAGCGGCTAACCTCCGACACAGCCGAGCTCGCGAAGGATGCCGAGATCGTCTCAGTCTTCGTCTACTCGGAGGTGAAGAAGCCGACCCTCGATCAGCTCCCTAACGTCAAGCTCATCGCCACCCGCTCGACGGGCTACGATCATATTGATCTCAGCGAGTGTCATCGGCGAAACATCGTTGTCAGCAACGTTCCATATTATGGCGAGAATACGGTCGCCGAGCATGCCTTCGGGCTTATCCTCTCGCTAAGTCGGAAGATCTACAAAGCATACCTGCGGACCACAAGACTCGATTTCTCGCTGGAGAGCCTGAAGGGCTTCGACCTGAAGGATAAGACCATCGGCGTCATAGGAGCGGGGCGGATCGGCCTGCATGTCGTCCGCATCGCGAAGGGCTTTGGCATGAACGTAATCGTCTTCGATACCCGCCAGGAGCCCCTGCTCGCGGAGGTACTGGGCTTTACCTACGTTCCCTTTGAGGAACTGCTCCAGCGCTCTGATGTCATCAGCCTGCACGTCCCGCTCAATCCCGCGACCTACCACCTGATCAACAAGGAAAACGTCAAAACGATCAAGCGCGGGGCGATACTGATCAATACGTCCAGGGGCGGGGTTGTGGAGACCGAGGCGCTGATCTCCGCGCTGAATGAGGGAATCATCAGCGGGGCGGGCCTCGACGTCTTCGAGGGAGAGGAGTCGGTGAAGGAAGACACGGCGATCCTCGCGCAGGCCCTCCCCGGGGAGAAGATGCGGGAGGTTCTCCTGAGCTATGCCCTGCTTCATCGGGAGAATGTCGTCATCACGCCGCACATCGCCTTCTACTCGCAGGAAGCCCTCATGCGCATAATGCAGACGACCGAGGAGAACATCCAGGGATTCATCCAGGGCAAACCGATCAATACTCTGTAACAGGGATATTCTCTCCTTACGGTGAAATGTGTCAGTATGAAGCGCGTGTTACTTTTCCTTGCCTTGCTCCTCCTTGCTGCCTTTGCCCAGGCATTTACCTTTGTCCAGATCAGCGACACTCATATTACCGGTTCGGGGGCGCATGAGGACAATCTCCGGGCGATCATTGGGGAGATCAATGCCATGAGTCCCCCACCCGCTTTCGTCGTCTGCACCGGCGATATGACGGAGACCGGCAGGCCACCGGACATCAAGAAGTACCAGGAGATCACTAAGGTGCTCAAAGTGCCTCTGTACAACGTCCTGGG
>DASRZD010000445.1:0-9378 GCA_035686805.1 Armatimonadota bacterium | reverse complement strand
TCGGGGATGAGGATCCCGATTACTGGCCGCTCCTGGCAAAGTACCGCAAGGGTGAGAAGATGCTGTGAGTAAGAGGATACACTCCCACACTCTGATTGACTACCCACCTCCAAACTGCTGCCATTGAAGCACCATGGATGTGAAGCTCCTGAAGAAACTACAAGACATCGGGGAATTGGTCGAGATGGCGGAGGCGGACAAGTGCTGTGGCGGCGGAGGCGCATTCAGCCTCTATCACCCCGAGCTTTCAAGGCAAGTGGGCGACCGGAAGGCCGAGAACGCCATGGGCACCCGGGCGGGTATGGTCGTCACCGGATGCCCGTCATGCGTCATGCAGCTTCGGGAGATGCTCGCCAGGCATGGATAGGCCCGGACCGTGAAGCACACGGCATGCGTGCTTTGGCAGGCTGTGAGGGAAGGTTATGGGTCGTAGGTTTTAGGTTTTAGGGGACCCCATAACCTATAACTCACAACCTAAAACCTGGTTCCGAAGGAGAGGGAGTATCCCTTGATGTCGGTATCCGGGACTCGGCGGTATCGCGCTTCCAAGATCCAGCCCTTTGCCGACTCCAGGCCGGCTGAGAGCTCATGGCCGAACTCATCTCGCTGACTGAGGGTCGTCACCGAGCCGATTGTGTCCTCGGAACGTATGCGATACATGCCTGCCCCAGCGCCGAAGAACACGCGCAATGAGCCGAGCCTGAACGGTTTCACTCGGCCGAGAAGGCTGACCGGGATGACCTCCATTTGTCGAGTTCCGGTCTCCAGCCCCGAGGTGAAAGTCCCCTCTCCCTTGAGATACTCGGCGGAAAGCATGGTTTCCATCGCGCCGGCTCTAAGGAACGAGTAGTTCATCCGATATGCCTGCCAGAACTGGGATGTCGTCTTGCGGACTGAGTAGATGCTTGGATAGAATGCGCCGGCCTGGAGTGAGAACCGATCTCCCTGGGGCAGAGTCTCTTTCGCAATCTGCTTTGGCGGGGACTTGACCTGAGCGACATTCACGTAGGCCCGAACGCCTATGGGGACGCTGGTCTGGAGGTCGGTTCGGACGATCTTCGCCAGGGCCTCGTATGGATACTCCTTGGTGCAGCCCACTACGATGGCCTGAGCGATCGGCGCTTCTCGCTCAAGAGGCTTGATGTCGAACACCGCCCCTTCCGAGATGGGCTGGGGGACGCTGATTCGGAGGATTTCTCCAGTTCGACCAACGATTAGTCCAGCCACCTTGTCGTCGCCTGCCTGGGCAACCGAAGCAATGCATGCGAGCGCTATTACAGCCAAATACAATCTATGCAGACACATGACCGGAAGCCTCCTTTGCAGTCGGGAATTAGAAGCAATTGCCTACTACCCCACTCGCGGCTAGTACTAAACTAGGGGACAAGGAGTCCGGTATTGAGGATCGAGTATCTAGAGAATATACTTGCTCAAATCCTCATTTTTGAGGATGCCTTCTAGGCGCTCGCGGACGATGGCCGCATCAATGGTGATCGGCTTCTCGGATGCCAGGTCAGAGGCATTGAAGGAGATATCTTCGAGCAGACATTCCATGATCGTATGCAGGCGGCGAGCGCCGATATTCTCCATCTGTGAGTTGACCTCGGCCGCCATGCGGGCGATCTCGGAGATCGCGTCATCGGTGAAGACTACATTCACGCCCTCGGTGCCCAGGAGGGCGGTGTACTGCTTGACGAGGGCATTCTTCGGCTCGGTGAGTATCCGCTTGAAGTCGTCCGCGTGCAGGCTGTCCAATTCGACCCGGATCGGCAATCGGCCCTGAAGCTCGGGGATGAGATCGGACGGCTTGCTGATGTGGAATGCACCGGCGGCGATGAACAGAACGTGATTGGTGCGGACCGGGCCGAACTTCGTCATGACTGTTGAGCCCTCGATGATCGGCAGGATGTCGCGCTGGACGCCCTCTCGCGAGACCTGCGGCCCGCCCTGGGAGTCTTTTTCCCGGCCGGCAATCTTGTCCAGTTCGTCCACGAATATGATTCCCGTCTCCTCCGTGCGCTCGATGGCATCGCGGGTGATCTGATCCTGGTCGAGCAGCCGCCGAGCCTCCTCCTGGGCCAGGATCTCCTTCGCCTCTCCGACGGTCACGGTCTTCATCTTCCGGCGGCGAGGCATCATGCCGCCCAGCATGCTCTGCATGTCCACGCCCATCTCCTCCATGCCCTGAGGGGTGAAGACCTGCAGGAACGGCGAGGCGGTGTCTTCGACCTCGATGTCAATCTTATGATCGTCCAGGACGCCCTCGATGAGCTGCTTTCGGAGCTTCTCCCTGATCCTCATTCGGCGGGCGAGGTCCTCCTCGGCGGTAGTTTCGGGCTGGGTTGTTTCAGGTTCGGCTTCGGCAGGCTTCTGTGAGCCAAGCAACTGGCCGACGACTTCGTAGGCCGCCTCCAACTCCTTTGGAATGCGAGTCGGCTTCTCGCTCCTGGGCATGGGCTGCATGATCTCCAGGATGCGCTCGATGACGAGCTCACGGGCCTGGCCTTCGACCTCGGCCACCTTCTCGTTCTCCACCATGCGGACGGCGAGTTGGACCAGGTCGCGCACCATGGAGTCAACGTCACGGCCGACATAACCGACCTCGGTGAACTTGGTTGCCTCGACCTTGATGAATGGGGCTCTCGCGATTTGGGCCAGTCTTCGGGCGATCTCGGTCTTGCCGACGCCCGTGGGGCCGATCATGAGGATGTTCTTCGGGATGACCTCTTCCCTCATGTCCTCGGGGATTTGGCGACGGCGATAGCGGTTGCGGAGGGCGATTGCCACCGCCCGCTTGGCCTTGTCCTGGCCGACGATATATTTGTCCAGTTCGCTTACTATCTGCTTCGGGGTCAAATCTTCCATGGTCCTACCTTCTCAAGAACACAGATTGCACAGAAATCCACAGATTACACAGAAGGGATTTCAAAGGCTCTCCACCGTAATATTTTCATTCGTAAAAACGCAAATCGAGGCGGCGGTGCGAAGGGCCTCCTCGACTATCTTTTCCGCCGGAAGGTCGGAATGGCGAAGGAGTGCGCGGGCGGCTGCCAACGCGAATCCTCCACCTGAGCCGATTGCGGCAACGCCGTCATCCGGCTCGATGACCTCGCCGTTCCCCGAGAGAACGAGCAGGTGCTCCTTGTCCGCGACGATCATCAAGGCTTCGAGCCGCCTCAGAATTCTATCCGTTCGCCACTCTTTCGCAAACTCCCGGACGGCGCGGAGTATATTTCCGTGGGACTCGTCGAGCTTGGCCTCGAACTTGTCCGAGAGGGCGTAGGCGTCCGCTACCGAGCCGGCGATCCCGGCAAGGACCTTGCCGTCGTGCATGCGGCGAACCTTCTTCGCGCCGGCCTTCATGATCTGGTTTTCGATAGTCACTTGTCCATCACCTGCCATGGCGACTTTGCCGTCGCGCATGACGGCGACGATGGTGGTAGCATGTGCGGTCATGGTTGATCCTCCAGTGGGGTAGTGGGGTGTTGGGTAAATGGGGTATTGGGGTCCAGACCAGTGTCATCTGAACCGGCCTGATATATGGCGTTTGTCTCCTTTATAACGGATTGGTCTAGCCAGGAGGCAGAATCCCGCTTGTGCTCCAAGCTCTCGACGAGCCGAAGCAAGCCATTCTCCAGCTTATAGGCGTGTGAATCCAAATGCTCGAATACATCACTATCTATCTGCCTGGCATTCGAGTAAGCGACCAGCCCTGAGACAGATTCACCGATAGAGCCGAGAGGGATATTCAGGAAGTTTAGGTATTCGCGGATTGATCGTCTGCAGTAGCCTTCCGCGATGTTTCGATGGACTGAGTCACTACAGGCGATAGCTTGAGCCGCTACACGCTTTAGGTCATAAGGGAAACTACGGAACACCTTGCATGTCTTGACGTAGTAGCCTATTGCATCCTGCCAGACCCTCAGTTCCTGATACCCGCGGTTTCGATTCTTGCGCATTACCCCATCACCCCATTACCCCAGGCCCCCATTCTTTGCTCTCGGATGGGCCAACTCGTAAACTTGTTTCAGGCGCTCGCGGGACACGTGAGCGTAGATCTGGGTTGTCGAGATGCTCGCATGGCCAAGGAGTTCCTGGATCGAGCGCAGGTCGGCGCCATGCTCCAGCATATGCGTGGCGAACGTGTGCCTGAGGACATGCGGGCTGATCTTCATCTCATCGCTCACCATGCCGAAATACTTGTCCACCAGCCGATTAATGCTCCTCGCAGTCAGTCGTCCGCCGTTCCTATTCAGAAAAACCGCCGACTCCCGCGGATCGGCGAGGAGCTTCCCTCGCCCGAAGTTCAGCCAGGTCACCAGCGCCTCTTTCGCCGCCCGCCCGATGAGGGTTATCCGCTCCTTGGAGCCTTTACCCAAAACCTTGATCTCCCCCGAACTAAGGTCCATGTCACGCAGGTCGAGGCCGACCAGCTCACTCACCCGCATGCCGGTCGCGTAGAGCGTCTCCAGGATGGCGGCGTCCCGAAATCCGATCGGCTGAGTGACATCCGGTCGCTGCATGAGGGACTCGATGTGCTCGTCTCGCAGAAACTTCGGCAGGCGCTTCTCCATCTTCGGGCTGGGGAGGCCGGTGGTCGGGTCAGCCTCGATGAGCCCTTTCCTCAGGAGATGCCGGAAGAACGCCCGGAGCGAGGCCAGTTTTCGGGCGACCGACCGCTTGCTGATGCCCTGTTTTTGAAGGCGAGCGAGGTAGCGGCGCATGATGCGAGAGTCCACGTCAGCCGGATTCGTGCCCAGTTCGTCGCCCTCCAGGAAGGCGACGAACTGGGCGATATCGCTCGCATACCCCCTCACGGTATGAGGGGAGGCGTTGCGCGCGGCGCGGATGTATTCGATGAATCGGTCCAGTTCGATGTGCAAAGTGACCTCGTAATACGTAATCCGTAATTCGTAACCGGACTGTCTCCCTTACGCATTACGGCCAATAGTCTTTATTGGCCTCGAACATTTCATCCACCATGGCCTTGATCTCCGCCAGGCTCAGGACGGCGGAGGTCAGCGGGTCCATGTATATAGCATGATAGACCATATCCTTGTTTCCGGCAACTATGCCCTCGACGGCAAGCTCCTCGCACTGGGCATTGAGGCTGGTGAGGGCGGCACATTGGGGCGGGAGCGGACCAACAGGCATGGGATCGAGGCCGCGCCTGGAGGCGACTGCCGGAACCTCGACACAGCATCCATAAGGCAAGTTATCCACCAGGCCGAAGTTGCGGACGTTGCCGTTGAACTCGAAAATCGTGCCGTCGCCGATGATGGCATTCAGGATGCTGGAGGCGTACTCGCCGCCACGCTTGAGATCAATCGGCTTCTTGAGCTCATCCTTCGTGTTGTCCCGCCAGGTATCCTCACGACGAAGATAGCCCTTCAACATGCGCGCATGGGTGCCGTGGCCCGTGGCGTCCGGCCAACATTCCTTGATTATGTCCGGTCGCTTGCGAAACCAGGGGGTATACTCGGAGCTATGGCCGCTCGACTCGGTGACGTAAAAGCCCAGGTGCAGGAACATCGCATTTCGCACGGGCTCCGACTTCGAGAGTTCGGCCCGGGTGGTGATCGCATCGTGGATGAGCGGATAAGCGTCATTGTCGTTCCATTTGAAGTCCAGATACCATGACTGGTGATTGATCCCGCCACAGCGATAGGTGATCTCATCATAGGGCGCCCCTATCCAGCCCGCAAGCATCCTGGCCGTGCCCTGGACGCTGTGGCAGAGGCCGGTCATGGTGAGATTCGGGTATGCGGTCTGGACCGCTCGGCAGAGCATTGCCATGGGATTGGTGTAGTTCAGGACGACGGCATTCGGGGCATAATCATTGATCGTTCCGCAAATGTCGAGCACAACAGGAATAGTTCTCAGCGCACGGAAGATTCCCGAAGGCCCGCGGGTGTCGCCGACCGTTATGTCTACGCCATATTTCGCAGGGATCTCGATGTCATGTCGCCAAACCTGGACGCCGCCTTGAAGGATGGTGATCAGGACGGCATCCGCGCCATCGAGCGCCTTCTGGCGGTTCAGGGTGCTGATGACCTTAGCGGGGTAGTTGCCGGCCTTGACGATCTTCTTGACAGCCTTCGTTATGAAGCCCAGCTTCTCGGCGTCGATATCCATGAGGGCGAGGGTGGCGTCGGAGAACTCGGGGAATGTGAGGATATCCCTGACGAGAGTCTTAGTGAATATGAAGCTCCCTGCGCCGATAAAAACAATCTTCTTGGGCACCTACCTACCCCCTGGGCCAATAGTCCCTATTGGCCTCGAACATCTCATCCACCATGGACTTGATCTCGGCCAAGCTGCAGACGGCGCTGGTGAGGGGATCCATGTAGATGGCATGGTAAACCTTGTCCTTGTTGCCGGTGATGATGCCCTCTACCGCCATCTCCTCGATCTGAGCGCTCAGCCCGGTGAGGGCGGCGCACTGGGGCGGGATCGGGCCGACGTGAACGGCATCCAGCCCGCGTTTGGAAGCGATCACCGGAACCTCGACGCAGCAGCCAGTCGGGAGATTGTCCACCAGGCCGAAGTTGCGGACGTTGCCGTTGAACTCGAACATCGTGCCGTCGCCGATGGTGGCGTTGAAGATGCTGGCGGCGTACTCATGCCCTCGATTGAGATTGACGGGCTGACTGAGCATCTGCTGGGTGGCTTCGCGCCAGGTGTCCTCCCGCTTGAGATACTCGTCGAGGATGTATGCATAATGGCCGGGATTCCAGCCCGTGCCGTGGGTGCAGTATTCCTCTATGAGGTCCGGGCGCTTGCGGAACCAGGGGCAGTATTCCGAGTTATGGCCGCTGGATTCGGTGACGAAGTAGCCGAAATGGAGGAATATCTCGTTCCTGACCTGCTCCTCATTGTAAATCTCGGGTCGAGTAGTGACTGCCTCGCGGATGAGGGGATAAGCGTCCTTGCCGTTCCACTCATAATTCACGAACCATGCCTGATGGTTTATGCCCGCGCAGATATAGGTGATCTCGTTGAAGGGCGCGCCGATCCAATGGGCGAGCTGCATGGCCGTGCCCTGGACACTGTGGCAGAGGCCGCTGACGATGCACTTGGTCTCGCCCTGAACGGCCCGGCACAGCATGGCCATGGGGTTGGTATAGTTGAGGACGATGGCGTCCGGGCAAAGGCGTTCGGCATCCTTGCAGATGTCCAGCATGACTGGGATCGTCCGCAGTGCCCTGAAGATCCCGGACGGCCCGCGGGTATCGCCGATGTTGGTATCAACGCCGTACTTCTTTGGAATCTCGATGTCCGTGCGAAATACTTGAGGCCCGCCCTGGAGGATGGTGATCAGGACGCCCTCCGCCCCCTCGAGGGCCTTCTTGCGATTCGTCGTGGCGATGACCTTCGCGGGGTACTTCCCGGCCTTGACGATCTTCTTGACGGCTTTCTCGGCGAAGCTGAGTCGCTCCGGGTCAATGTCCATCAAGGCGAGGGTACAGTCGGAGAGCTCGGGGAAGGTGAGAATGTCGCGGACCAACCCCCTCGTGAATCCGAAGCTCCCAGCACCGATGAATGCGATCTTGCGTGGCATGATTACTCCTTAAAATGGTCGAGGGTCCATGGTCAATGGCCTATGAGGAATCCTCCGCCCCATTGACCATTGGCCATTTACCATTGACCATCCTTGTACTTGATCTCCTGAAAAGTTTCTGTTGCCGACGACTCTTTTGCCTTCAGGCACATTAGGACGCTGAGGAGCCCGGCGCTGAGCGGGGAGACCGATTTCTGCTCGCCCTTGATCACCCGCACGAAGTTGTCCGCCAGGACGGTGTCTCCGCCGCCATGAGACGTGGCATGAGTGTCCATCTTATAGCTCTCCACCCGAGGGGTGTGATGCATGTAGACCTTGACCTCGTCCGTGTACCAGTCGAATTCGAGCGTCCCGTTGTACCCATAGAGCCGGCACCCTCGGCGACCGGCCTTCTTGCGGGCGAAGAAGTTCTGGCTGTAGTTTACGTGCATGCCGGTCTGGTAGCGGATAATCGCGCTGCCGGAGTCCTCGTTGCCGGTATCCGCCGCAAACCCGCACATGCGCTCGTTCGGCTGGACCTGGCCGACCTCCTGCTTGCTGTAGTAGAGGTGATATGGGCTCTCCATGCACGAGTCCCACTCGTCGCAATCGTTGCACTTCAGGCCGGCGGGCTTGTCGCCCTTGTAGACCTGCTTGGCGGTCATGGCGCAAACGGAAATCGGCTTGAAGCCGACAAGATGGTTGATATAGTCGAAGTCGTGAGTGGCCTTCTGAAGCCACAGGCCCTGAGTCTCGTTTTCATCACGGTACCAGTCGAGATAATAGCACCAGCCATAGGGGACGTCGTTCCAGGCTTGGACCTGCTCGACCGCGCCTATCTTGCCGGATTCGACGATTTCCTTCGCCATGCGAACGAGCGGCGTGACCCTGAGCGGGAATGAGACGACGACTTCGCTCTTCGTCTTCTTTGCGGCGTCTCGGAGGGCTAGGAGGTCGTCCATATTGGTGGCGATGGGCTTCTCCAGATAGAGGGGGAGATTGCGCGCCAGGACTTTGAGCGCCATTCGGGTGTGGAAGGAGCATCGAGTGCCAATCAGGACACCGTCGAGCTTTTCCTTGTCGAGCATTTCATCGGGTTCGGCATAGAAGGCAATGGTATTCGCCTTTTCGCCCAACTGCTGTTTGATCTCGTCATTGCGGACGTCGGTGATGGCGACGACCTCCGCCCCGGTGTTCAATCTCTGAAGCAGGCCGAGGACTCCCCGCGCCCGTCCGCCGTATCCGATGACGCCGATTCGAATCATTGCGTTGCCTCCAGTACCAGCAGCCAGTCCTCCATCGTGGGCCGGGAGGGCATGGGCCACAAACCTGGGTTCACCGTGCCGACCTCGACTTCCTCGCCGGATCGCGGATTGAAGAAGAAAGCCCTGTACGACGCATCTATTTGGATGGTCAAACCTCGTACACCGACGAGTTCGTTACTCGCCCAGTTGCCGACGAGGTAGAACATCCAAACCTTTTCGGGGATGCCGGCGGCGAAGGAGGAGATTCGGCCCAGCTTCTCGACCTCCGGCTCATTGCGAGGCTCGAACTGCCACCAGGGATAGCGCTCCAGTAACCGCTTGCCTGATCCTACTTGCTCCGAGCCGGCATAGTGCATCGCCTCGCGCCAGAAGCCCTCGCCCCAATCCTGGGAGTAAGGCTCTTCACGGGTGCTCATTTGCCAGATGCCCTGCGCGCCGTAGGTGTGGCCGGCCGAGCCCGCGAGGATGCTGGTCCAGAAAAGGAATCGCTGCTGTTCCTGCCAGGCCGTGCCCATGATACCCTCGTAGCTGGGCTCGCCGTTGATCACCGGCATTCGAGGCTCGCGGACATTG
>DASRZD010000444.1:0-2186 GCA_035686805.1 Armatimonadota bacterium | reverse complement strand
ACCTATCTGCTGGATCACCAGGGCAATCCGGTCGCTCGGCTCGAGGACGATGATATGCCCGTGGCGTTGAATCAGATTCCTTTGCTTGCCGAGAAGTCAGATCTGAACAAGGTCTCGATTACGCCTGCCTCCTCTTATCTCGATGCCGGGTGCGCCGAGCCAGTGGAAAAGCTGGTCAACGAACTCGGTGAGAGCGCATTCATCGCGGGAGTCGCGGCCGGCCAGACCATGAACTCGCTTGCGGCATGGAGGGGCTCGGAGCAGGCGATGCTCGACCTGGCGGACGATTCCAAATTCGTGCATGAGGTCATGGAGCGCGCGACCGCCATCTCGGTCGAGGTCGGGAAGGCGCTCATTCAGGCCGGGGTGGACGGCATCTACATAGGCGATGCGTGGGCATCCGCGAGCATCATCTCTCCACGAGTGTATGAGGAGTTTTGCCTGCCGTATCATCGGAGGGCGGCGCAAGCATTCCAGGAGCTGGGGGCGAAGGTCTACCTCCATATCTGCGGCAACTCGGGGCCGATCATGGAATTGATGGCCGAGACGGGGGTGGATGCCATAGAGCCGCTGGATGTTGACGGCGGCGTGAACATTCAGGATGCAAAGGTGAAGATTGGGAATCGGGTGTGTCTAAAGGGCGGGGTCAGTACCCGCCTGCTCCTCAATGGGACGCCGGAAGAAGTATATGCTGAGTCAAAACGGATAATAGAGCTTTTGGGGCCGACAGGGCTGATACTTGGGAGTGCGGACGACATACCGAGGGACACCCCGTTTGCCAATATAGACGCCATGGTTGAGGCTGCTAAAGACAGTGCCTAGTGCGACCGAAAATTCACAGAAAACACCCAGCAAAATCGTTGACAAGATAAAGCAGCAATCGGTACTATCGGTTAACTGAATTCCAGCGTCGTAGAGTCTTGCGGTCTAGCGATATCGTCCTCGTTTTTGGGAGTATGTTGTGGAGCAGGGATTGTCGAAACATTGTTCGTGTCAGATGGAAACCCTCTGGGAAATCGCCCATATTAGCGCCGTCAGTGATCCCCAATGTGTCAGTGGCCTGAGACACGAGATAATGGAATTCTTCAACGCCTCAGCATTCCCCCAGCCGGACCTGGCCGACCTGGAAACGGCGATCGGTGAGGCCTGCACCAACGCCCTGAAGCACGGATCCCCGAGGGGTGATCTGGACGAGGTAAGGGCGAAATGCATGAAAAACCGGCACACGCTGATAGTGGAGATCTCGGACAACGGCTGCGGATTCGACCCCGAGCGAGCGCCTGCACCAACCCCCGATAAGCTACTCGAGGGGGGAATGGGTGTGTTCCTAATGAAGGCGTTGACGGACACTGTGGAATTCGAGTTCAGGCACGGCACTACCGTGCGACTGGTGAAGCACCTTCGTGAGACTCCGGAGAGCAATTAGCCCTGCTGGCCGTGACCGTTGTCTCCCGAATCCAATGGAAACAGACCCATATCCGCAACTCGCCTCATGGCCTGAACCCTATTGGACACATCGAGTTTCTGATAGATGCGGGCTAAGTGGAAATCCACCGTTCGCTTGCTGCAGCACAGAGTGACCGCTGCTTCTTTGTTCGATCGGCCTTCTAGAACGAGCTTAAGGACCTCAATCTCCCTGTCGGTCAGGTGAATGATGGCACCTTCGTTATCAAGCATGCGCTCGCTATTGGCGTCGCAGGGCCGTTCTATGGTCATACTGCCTCCCCTTCTCTCCACGCCAGAACGGATACGAAGACTACCCCTGCAAAACGGCGATTTAGGAACCGCCCGTTTGCTTCCCCGAGGGCCGACCTGTCATTACTTTATCGCAGGCCTAACATAATTATAGCACCAGGTTCAAAATCTGTCAACGCCTTTTATGCAAATATACTGCATTTCCGTCACACGACCGTCTGGTTGCCCCAATGGTCCGAAGGTAGATGGCAGGCGGGCGTCGAATATATTGGGTACGGATGGGAGTGCCTGCAGAGGGATAGTGAACGCTAAACGGTAAACAGTGAACGGTGAGCAGCCAGACTGTTTACTGTTCACCGGTTACTGTTTACTTCTGGAGTTTCTATGTCTGTCGAGCGGATAGCGCTGGTCAACCCGAATCGCTGGAGGCCGAAGTCGCCGCCGCTCGCCCTGGAGTACCTCAGCTCGGCATTGGAGAGCGAGGGATTTCA